>CAYUBZ010000129.1:0-6720 GCA_964443205.1 uncultured Hyphomicrobium sp.
GGCCGCCTGGCGGATGAGGCGATGCACGAAGGCGAGCTTGGCAACCGCCACCTCGGGGATAACGAACGGATAGAAGTCGCCGTGGCCCATGCTGCGGTTGATGTCGTTGAGGGCCAGCGTGAGGGGCACCCAGCGCTCGACCAGATCCTCGAAGTTGTCGGTGCGATAGACGTTCTGCGCCCTGCTCGCCCACACGGACGTGCCCACGCGGCGCGTCGAGCGCGGTTCGATCTTGTTGACCGCGGCGGTATCGAGCGCATCCACCATGTGCAGATAGTGCGCCCAGGTTTCCGCCCAATCCTCCCAGGGATGGGCGCTTGCGTACGCCGACACGTGGCGCAGCGACCAATCGGGCGGAGGCCCCGAGACGTGATGGCGATCGAGTGCGGCACTGTAGTTGTCGCGCTCGTCGCCGAAGAGCTGGCGGAACTGATCGAGATTGTCGGCGCCTTCCACGAGCAGCATCCAATAGTAGTGGCCGCTCTCGTGGCGAAGGTGACCCAGCAGCGAGCGGTAGGTCTCCGCCATGGCCTGGCGCTGGCGTTCGCGCTCGACGGAGTCGGCCTCACCGACCGCGATCGTGATGACGCCGTCGATGTGACCGGTGATGGCATCGTTGACGAAGTCGAACGTCAGCGGGCCCTTGCCGACGGCGGACCCGTCGAGCGGCAGCCCGAAGCGCAAGAGCGAGTACACGAGCCGCTTCTTGGCGCGCTCGAAATCTCCCCACGCGCGCAGGTTCGCCGGATCGGAGAGATCGGGGATGGTGCGGTTCAGCGCGCACGCGGTGCAGAAGGGCGTCGGCGCGTCGGCGCGCACAAGCCAGTTGCAGACGCCGTGCGCCTCGTTGGCGCAATAGCGCACGCGCGTGCGCGCGCCCTTGCGTGCCTCGTGCAGCAGCGACCCATCCGGCGCCAGCGTCGCCATCTCCAGCCGCTCGGGCCGGAAGCCCAGCGCATGGCCGCAGCTGAGGCACTGCACGTTCTCGAAGTAGACCGTATTGGCGCAGCAGCCGCACTTGAACGTCTTCACCGTGACCTCGACATAAGCGCCGCTCCCATTGCCGAGGCCGGAAACGTCGCGGCTGTCCCCTCCTTCCCCTGCTTAAAGTTGATGCAGCAAGCCTAGATGTGAGGCAATGCTCAAACTTCGTGCGAGAGGAAAGATGATCTATGCTCCGAACGCTGCACTGCACAAGAGGTCTGGCTTCCAATAGGTCCTAATGACCCTGCATGTCGCTCTGACACACCGAACTGCCTACCATTACGACCGCGCGATCGGGATGGCGCCCCAGGTGATCCGCCTGCGGCCGGCGCCGCATTGCCGCACCCCGATCCTCAGCTACTCGCTGAAGATCGAGCCGGAGGTGCACTTCATCAATTGGCAGCAGGATCCCTTCGCCAATTACTGCGCCCGCCTCGTCCTACCGGAGAAGTGCGACCACTTCATCGTGACGGTCGATCTCGTGGCGGACATGGCCGTCATCAATCCGTTCGACTTCTTTGTCGAGGAGCAGGCCAAGGAGTGGCCGTTCGCCTACGAGCCCGACCTGCGCCAAGAGCTCGGGCCCTATCTCGAGCCGCTGCCCGCCGGACCGCGCCTGTCGCGCTTCGTCGCCTCGCTCAGCCGCGAGAAGGCCGTCACCATCGATTTCCTGTGCGACCTCAACCGCAAGCTCCATGACGAGGTCAGCTATTGCATCCGCATGGAGCCGGGCATCCAGGCGCCGGAAGAGACGCTGGAGAAAGGCTCCGGCTCGTGTCGCGATTCGGGCTGGCTGCTGGTGCAGATCCTGCGCAACATCGGCTTCGCGGCCCGCTTCGTGTCGGGCTACCTGATCCAATTGCGCCCCGACGTGAAACCGCTGGACGGCCCGTCGGGTGCGGACGAGGACTTCACCGACCTGCACGCCTGGGCCGAGGTCTACGTGCCGGGGGCGGGCTGGATCGGTCTCGATCCGACGTCGGGCTTGCTGGCAGGCGAAGGTCACATCCCGCTCGCCGCTACGCCGCAGCCTTCCAGCGCGGCGCCGATCAGCGGGGCGCACGAGCCGGCCGAGGTGACGTTCGACTTCGAGATGCGCGTCGAGCGCATCCGCGAGACGCCGCGCGTCACGCTGCCCTACAGCGAGGAGCAGTGGCAGAGCATTCTCGACGCCGGCGACACCGTGGACGCACGCCTCGACGCGGGCGACGTGCGCCTCAGCATGGGCGGCGAGCCGACGTTCGTCTCCATCGACGACATGGAAGGCGACGAGTGGAAGACCGCCGCCGTCGGCCCGACCAAGCGGCACTACGCGGAGGATCTGGTACGCCGGCTGCACCAGCGGTTCGCGCCGGGCGGCCTTCTGCACTACGGGCAGGGCAAGTGGTATCCCGGCGAGGAGCTACCCCGCTGGGCGTTCTCAATCTACTGGCGACGGGACGGCGAGCCGCTGTGGGCCAACCCCGATCTCATCGACCGCGAGAAGCCCGCGGCCGAGCCGACAATCGCCGATGCCGAGAAGCTCATGGGCGCACTCTGCGAGCAACTGGGGCTTGCCCGCGACAGTGCCATGCCGGCTTACGAGGACGCGGCCTACTACGCCCTCGTCGAGCAGAAGATGCCGATCGACGCCACGTGCGGCGTGGGCAACCTCAACGATGCGGCCGAGCGGGCGCGCCTGGTGAGCATCTTCGAGCGCGGGCTCGAAACCCCTGTCAGCTACGTGCTGCCGGTGCAAATCTGGCATTCGGGCGATCTGGGACGGCGGTGGGTGACGGAACGGTGGGGCATACGCCGCGGAAAGCTCTTTCTGATACCGGGCGATTCGGCTGCCGGGCTGCGGCTTCCCATGTCGTCATTGGAGAGTATCCCGGGCATCGACTATCCGCAGATCCTGCCGCGCGATCCTCTCGGGGATCCTGTTCCGCTACCGGAGCGCAGCGTGTTGACGCAGCAGCGACACGCGTTCGCCCTCAAGCCGGCGCCCGTTCCGCCCCCCACCGGACCCAGCGAGCTCTATGGGTCCGTACGTACTGCGCTGGTCATCGAGCCGCGTGACGGCCACCTCTGCGTGTTCCTGCCGCCTCTTGCCGATGCGCTCGACTTCGCTGGGCTCGTTGCCGCCGTCGAGGAAGCCGCGGCCACGGTCGAGCTGCCCGTTCACATTGAAGGCTACGCTCCGCCGGCCGATCCGCGCATCAATGTCATCAGGGTCACGCCCGATCCGGGCGTGGTCGAGGTCAACATCCATCCGGCAACGAGCTGGAAGGAGCTCGTCGAAATCACGACCGCGGTCTACGAGGAGGCGCACGAGTCCGGGCTCGGCGCCGACAAGTATCTCCCTAACGGGCGCCACACCGGCACGGGCGGCGGCAACCACATCGTCATGGGCGGCATCAAGCCCGCCGACAGTCCATTCCTGCGCCGACCCGATCTGCTCGCCTCGATCGTCACCTTCTGGCAGAACCACCCGTCCCTCTCCTACCTCTTCTCGGGCATGTTCATCGGGCCGACCAGCCAGGCCCCGCGGCTCGACGAGGCGCGCCACGAGTCGCTCTACGAGCTGGAGATCGCGCTACAGCAACTCCCGGCTCGCGGCAGCGGCGACGACGTGCCGCCATGGCAAGTCGACCGCATCTTCCGCCACCTGCTCGTCGACGTGACCGGCAACACCCATCGGGCGGAAATCTGCATCGATAAGCTCTACTCGCCCGACGGCCCCACGGGGCGGCTCGGGCTGATCGAGTTTCGCTCCTTCGAAATGCCGCCGCATGCGCGCATGAGCGTGGTGCAGCAGCTCCTCATGCGCGCCCTTGTCGCCAAGTTCTGGGACGATCCCTACCGCGGCAAGCTGATCCGCTGGGGGACCGCCCTGCAGGACCGGTTCATGCTGCCCCACTTCCTTTGGGCGGATCTTGCCGATGTGATTGCCGAGCTTCAGAGCGCCGGACTGCCGGTCGCGCTCGAGTGGTTCCGCCCCCACTACGAGTTCCGCTGTCCCCGCATCGGCGGCATCGAGGTGGCGGGTGTCGAGCTCGAGCTGCGCCAGGCACTCGAGCCGTGGCACGTGCTGGGCGAGGAGGGAACGCCGGGCGGCACGGCGCGTTACGTCGACGATTCGCTGGAGCGTCTGCAGGTGCGCGTGCGCGGCCAGACGGGCGACCGCTATGTGGTGACCTGCAATCAGCGGGCGCTGCCCCTGACGGGAACAGGCACGTTCGGCGAGCAGGTTGCCGGCGTACGCTATCGCGCCTGGCAGCCGTCCTCCTGCCTGCATCCCATGATTCCCCCGCACGTGCCGCTGACGTTCGACATCATGGACACCTGGACGGGCCGCTCTCTCGGCGGCTGCCGCTACCACACCGCCCACCCGGGAGGCCGCAATTTGGAGGAGCCGCCGGTGAACGCCTACGAGGCTCAGGGGCGCCGGCTGGCCCGCTTCGAGCGGACGGGGCATACCGCGGGACGCTCCTCGTTCGCCCCACCTCAGACCAACCCCGACTACCCCCTGACGCTCGACTTGCGGCGCTGAGGCGCGCTCCGTAACGGGGCAAGTTGGTCACAGACGAATTGATTCGTTTTTTCTTGGCCTTGAGAGCGCTGGTGGATTTTTGCCCGAACCACTACGCTGAGATTCCTATGACTTTGGCGCAGAACGGTTCCACATGCGCAACGCACGGCGCAAAGATCGCAAAGATCCATGAATTTCGAAGCGCGTCTCGCCATGCCGCCGAACGGTGGTCTATCTGCCGACTACGCGAGCTTGCGCAACGGCGGCTACGACGAGCTCATGGATGCAAGCGGCCAGGTGCGGCCGCACTGGTCGAAGCTCCTCGCCGCGCTCGCTGAGCTGTCGCCCGCCGAGCAAGCCCATCGCGCCGACCGGCTCAACCGGCGCGTGCGCGAGATGGGCATCGCGCACGACATCTTTGCCGATCCGACCGATCCGGGAAAGAGGTGGGAGGTCGATCTCGTTCCTCTCGTCATCTCCGGAGCGGAGTGGCGGTCCCTCGAGACCGCGCTGGTGCAACGCGCGCGTCTGTTCAATGCGATCCTCGCCGATGTCTATGGCGCGCAGCAACTGATGCGCGAGGGGCTCATTCCCCCGGCTCTCATCTTTGCCGACCCCGCCTACCTGAGCGCGTGCCAGAACATGCAGCCGGCCGCCGGGCATCTGCAGTTCTATGCCGTCGATGTCGCGCGCGACCACGGCGGGACCTGGAGAGTCGTCGACAACCATACCGAAACGCCGGCCGGCGTCGGATACGCGCTGGCGAACCGCGTCGTGCACACCCACATCGCCGGCGACATCTTCCAGAAATGCAACGCCATCCGCCTGGCGCCGTTCTTCAATCTCCTCCAGTCGAACCTGACCGTGCTGAGCGGGCGGCGCGATCCGCGCATCGCGCTGCTCACGGCGGGTCCTCATCACGAGGACTACTTCAGCCACGCCTATCTCGCCCGCTATCTCGGCTATCTCCTGGTGGAGGCCGGCGACCTGCGCACGGCCGGCGATCGCGTCTTCCTGAAGACTCTCGAAGGCCTGAAGCGGATTGACCTCATCGTGCGCTGCGTCGACGGGCGCGGATCCGATCCCTTGGAGCTGGACGCCAGCACCTATCATGGGCCGCCGGGGCTGATGCACGCCTGCCGCAAGGCGCCCGAGCTCGTCCGTAACGCGCTCGGCGCGGCCATCGCGCAGAACCGGGGGCTTGGCGGATATCTGGGTGCGGTCTGCCGGCATGTGCTGGGCGAGGAGCTGTTGATGTCGGATGCCCGGCGCTGGTGGCTCGGCGATCGCGCCAACCGCCAGCACGTGCTTACCAACCTCGATCGCATGGTGGTCCACCCGGCCCAGGAAGGGACCGGCCGTCCGGGCGGGGCCCAGTACGGTCAGGTGGGGTCCACGTTGTCGGAGGCTGAGCGCCGCAAGCTGGAAGACGAGATCGAGCTCAACGGCAACGTCCTCGTCGCCGAGGAGCGCATCGGCTTCGGCACGACGCCGACCTTCACGCCCGAGGGGCTCGTTCCCCAGCCCTTCGCCGTCCGCCTCTTCATGGCGGCGACCGCGGACGGCTTCACCGTCATGCCGGGCGGCCTCGCCATGGCGGTTGCGCCCAACCTCGCCGTGGCGCTCAGCGCCCCCGAAGCGCGCACGCGCGACGTGTGGATTACCTCCGACGGCGAGATGCCGCCGCACCGGAGCCTATGGCAGCCCACCATCGAGACGGCGCGGGTGCAGCGCTCTCAGCGCGTCATCCAGAGCCGGGTGGCGGACGATCTCTTCTGGCTCGGCCGCTACGGAGAGCGCACCGACTGGATCATGCGCGTGCTGCGCAGCGCCCTGCAGCGGCTGCAGGAGGACAACGCGCCCTCCGACGGCCAAGGGGCGGCCCGCGCCTGTCTCGCAGCGCTGTTGGTGCGCGACGAGATCGAGGACTTGCCGCTGCCCGAAGAGCCCCACCAGGCCGCGATCGCGCGCATGGTTGGTCTGCTGGTCTCGGCCCCCAAGGGCAAGCGGACGCTCGACGCGACGCTCGACAAGCTCTACCGCGTCGCCAGCCTGACGCGCGACCGGCTGTCGCTCGAGGGGTGGCGGGTGCTCAGCCACTTCCGTCCCGGAGAGGATTGGCGCCGCGACATCCTCAGGGCACCGCCCGAGGACGCGCTCGACCTGATCGAGGACGGGCTCGGCTGGCTCGCCGCCTTCAACGGCCTGATGCACGAGAACATGAC
>CAYUBZ010000130.1:0-6697 GCA_964443205.1 uncultured Hyphomicrobium sp.
AGAAAACACACCTCCCAGACAATTGTTTACTCGGACTTAACCCTGCCCAAAACATCCTTGTCTTCATGGGGGCGAGACCGCATTTTCAGGTCACGCAGGTTGGACGTTCGCGCGGCGAGGTTCGTGAGATGAGGAACGGGTTGGTCGTTGGACTGGCGTTGGGGCTGGCGGTGCTCGCCGGGCCGAACGCGTACGCGTTCCAGGAACAGAATGCGCCCACAGCGCCGGCAGCCGCGGCTGAGCCGCAGCAGGCACCCGTTGAGGGTACTGCGGAAAAGCCGCTCGATCTGTCCGACGATACCGCGGCAGCCAAGGGCCAGACCGGGACCGAGATCCGTATTCCGGGCCTCGGCAAGCTGGGCGTGCTGCCGAAGATGGATTTCGGCCTGGAGCTGCTCTATGGGGCAGCCGATCAGAAGCTCCCCGAAGGTCCACCCGAGGCCGCGCCGAACCCGGACGACGACCTCATGATCCGCGGAACGGTCAAGCACCGCTTCTGAGCTTCTCCTTTACCGACCTCGCAATTGCGGCGTCCTCGGCCTAGTGTGCGGGGGTCAATCGCAGGGAGGAAGCAATGAATATCGATACGCGCACGATTGTCGTTGCCGCCATCGTGGTGGTCTTGGCCGTTCTTGCCTACATGTTCCTGGTCCAAGGCGAGATGACGGCCCCTGAAATGGCCACGCCTCCGGCGGCATCTACCGAGCCGGCAACGCCCGAGCCGATGGCGACGGAGGAGCCTGCCAGCGAGCCGCCCGCCGCCGCGGAGCCGCCGGCCGAACCGGAGCCCATGGGAACGCCAGAGCCGGCCGCGCCGTCCGAGCCCACCACCCCAACGCAACCCTAAGGGGTTCTTCCCTTCATGGGCGGCGGGGCGGTCATGGGCCATCGGCGGACCGCCCCGCCAGCACTCCAGAAAATCTTGCGCACCGGTAGCACCGTCGTGGCGGGACATCGGCTTGTCAGGTTTGCAGCGGCCGGCGTGCACGTATTCACCGCTCTTGGTGCCGTCTGCGGGCTCCTTGCAGCGCTCGCCGCATTCGACGCTGCCTGGGAGCGCATGTTCGCCTGGCTGGGGCTTGCACTCTTCATCGACGGTATTGATGGCAGCTTTGCGCGGCTGACCAAGGTGGATGAGCGGTTGCCGCGTTTCAGCGGTGAACGGCTCGATCTCGTCGTCGACTATGTGACCTACGTTTTCGTGCCGGCGCTGGCCCTGGTGCGGGCGGGATTTCTGGAGGGCATGGTCGGTTTGGTCCTGGCCGCGGCCATCCTGCTCTCCTCGCTGTTTCATTTCGCCGACCTCGCAAGCAAAGGCGACGACTACAGCTTCATCGGCTTTCCCGCGGTGTGGAACCTCGTCGCCTTCTACCTGTTCGCCCTGCACGCGCCTCCGTGGGCGACGTACGCCATCGTGAGCGCGTGCATCGCACTGACGTTCGTGCCCATGCGCTGGGTGCATCCGCTGCGCGTGGTCCGATTGCGATTGGTGACGCTCGTGGTGACGCTGGCCTGGGCGATCGCGGCGGTGGCCGCCGTCTGGCATGGGTTCCCCGCAAGCCTGTGGGCCCAGGCCGTGCTGCTGGGGGCGGCGGCTTATCTCATCGCCCTGACGCTGCATCGTTCCTTGAAGCGGCGCGCGAAGCTGTGAACAACGCGCCGCGCGCCTAAGCAACCTCGACGACCGACGTTATCTGGGAGGGAAGCGGCGCGCTCGCATCGTCGCGGGGCCACACCGCCGTGGCGTGACGCTTGGCCCCGGTCCCCGAAACGGTCACGTCCGTGAACCCGGCTGCGCGCAGCTTTCCCGCAATCGTCTCGTTGTCGGCGAGCTGCTCGATGAGGCCGAGCGCGATGGTTGCCTCGTAGCGCCTGCCGCGGCGGACCGTAAAGTTGGACACTTGTGTGCGCCTCCGGTGATGGTGCCAGGCCGCAGCGTGGCGCATGGGAGCATAACCGGCCAGCCCTCCCCGGGGGCAAGTCGTGGACGGGGCCGCCCCCGGTGACTAGTCTTGGCGATTGGGAGAAGCGCAGAAGGCGGGGCTGGGAATGAGCAAAGAGACGGCCCTTGTCGTCGGTGCAACGGGGGCGGTGGGCCGCAAGCTCGTGCCGCTGATTGCCTCGTCCCGGCACTGTCAGAAAGTCATCATCCTGCATCGCAGGTCGACGCCCTTCGCCAAGCTGGCGAAGGTCGAGGAGCGGGTGATCGACTTCGGGCAGCTTCCCGCTCTCGTGGTCGGTGCCGTCGACGCCGTCTTCTGCTGCATCGGCACCACGCAGAAGCAAGCCGGCTCGACGGCGGCCTTTCAGCGGGTCGACCGCGACATCCCCATCACGCTGGCCGCATGGGCAGCCGAGCACCAGGCCGGCACCTTCGTGACGATCAGCTCGCTCGGTGCCGACGCGCGCTCGGGAAGCGTCTATCTGCGCACTAAGGGCGAGATGGAGGACGGCGTCGCCGACGCCAAGCTGCGCTCGGTCTACATCCTGAGGCCCTCGCTTCTGAAAGGCGAGCGCAGCGAGTTTCGCTTAGCCGAGCACGTGGGCAACTGGGCGCTCGCCATCGTCGGGCCTCTGATGGTCGGCGCCTTGCGGAGGTACCGCGCGGTCCCCACCGAGACCGTCGCCAAGGCCATGCTGGCGTGTGGGCAGAGGAGCGAGCCGGGCCTGCACATTGTCGAGTCGGATGCCATCCAGGACCTTGGGTCCTAGTCGCCTCCCCCTCCGGATCGTCCCGGGAGACCGCCGATCTTTAACCTAGAGCTGATATGGGTGTGTCACCCCGCCCGAAGTGAGACTGCCAACCGCTATAACGGCGCGACACAGTGCGGTCTTCCCGCCTATTCTGTTGCGAACTAGCCGTACGAAGACGAGCCTCCGCGAGAAGATGCGCCTGATGAAAATCGTCATTGCCCCCGATTCCTTCAAAGAGAACCTGACGTCGCTGGAGGTCGCGAGCGAGATCGAGGCCGGCCTCAAGCGCGTGTGGCCCGATGCCCAGTACGTCAAGGTGCCCATGGCCGACGGGGGCGAGGGCACCGTGCAATCGCTGGTCGATGCCACCGGCGGCGAGATCGTCAAATGCGAGGTCTCAGGACCGCTGGGCGACAAGGTGCTGGCCTCCTATGGCTTGCTCGGCGACAAGCGCACGGCCGTCATCGAGATGGCCGAGGCCTCAGGCCTGCCGCTCGTTCCCAAAGAGAAGCGCAACCCGCTGATTGCCACCACCTACGGGACGGGCGAGCTCATCAAGGATGCGATCGCGCGCGGCGTCGACGAGATCATCCTCGGGATTGGCGGCTCGGCCACCAACGACGCCGGCGCCGGTCTCGCGCAGGCGCTTGGCGTGCGCTTCCTCAACTTCGGCGGCGCGCCGATCCGCGATCTTATCGCGGGCGGCGATCTCGACGAGGTGCAGGCCGTCGACATGTCGGGGGTCGATCCGGGCCTGGCGCGCGTGCGCATCTCTGTGGCCTGCGATGTCACCAATCCGTTGTGCGGCGAGAAGGGGGCCTCGCGCGTCTATGGCCCGCAGAAGGGCGCGACGCCCGAGATGGTCGAGCGGCTCGACAAGAACCTTGCCCACTTCGCGCATATCATCAAACGCTCGATCGGCGCCGACGTGGCCGATCGGCCGGGCGCCGGCGCGGGCGGTGGCATCGGTGCCGGCCTCATGGCCTTCACCAACGCGGTCCTGAAGCGCGGGGTCGAGCTGGTGGTCGCCGCCACCCGGCTCGAGGAGCACATGCAAGGTGCCGCCCTGGCGGTCACCGGCGAGGGGCGCGTCGATTTCCAGACGGCGTTTGGCAAGACCCCGTCGGGCGTGGCCGCGGCCGCGCACAAGCACGGCGTGCCGGTGGTGGCGATCGGCGGCGGGCTGGCGGACGACGCCGGCGGCGTGTTTGCGCACGGCATCGACGGTCTGGAATCGGCGACGCCCAATGCCATGCCGCTCGACGTGGCGATCGCGAAGTCGCGCCAGTATCTGCAAGACGCCGGCGAGCGCATGGCCCGCCTCATCGTCATTGGCCAGCGCATGTCGCGGTCCTAAAACCAGCTCATCGCTGCCCCGCGCCAAGCCCGCACGGCCCATTTTCAGCACATTTGAGAAAGTCTTTCTTTCAAGGACATCGGCTGGATTTTTACGGTTACAGGAGTATTGGATTGAAATAGCGATTCTTTAGGCTGGATATTTGGATGCTCGGGACACTGGCGGCCCAAATAACTCAAAACGCCAATGTCGAGGCTGGCCTGCTGTCTCAGTTGATGCAGTGCGACCTGCCGGATGCGATTTTTTTCAAGGATGTGCGCCGCCGCTACGTCTGCCTCAACGAGGTGGAGTGCCAACTCATCGGTGTCGCGGCACCGGCCGACGTCGTCGGCAAGACGGCCGATCGTCTCATTCCCGCCAAGCGCGCGCGCCTCTGGCGCCTGGAGGAGACGGAGGTGCTCGTGACCGGCGCTCCCCTCATCGACCGCGTGGAGAGGGTCGAGCTCGAGGACGGAACGACCCGCTGGCTCTCGTCGACCAAGGTGCCCATCCGCAACCATCAGGGTCTCGTCACCGGGTTGGTCGGGATCACGCGCGATATCACCGATCACAAGCTGGAAGAGCGCCTAATGGTGCAGTTTGTCTCCACTATTAGCCACGAGCTGCGCACGCCCGTGACCTCCATCATGGGATCGCTCGCCCTTGTCGTCAGCGGCGCCGTGGGCGCTCTGCCGGAGCCTGCCCTGCGCCTGCTCGAGATCGCGCGCACCAACAGCCAGCGCCTGGTGCGCCTCATCAACGACATCCTCGATCTCGAGAAGGTCGAGTCGGGCATGATGGCGTTCGACTTGAAGGAGGTCGACGTGCGCCATTTGGTCGAGCAGGAGATCACAGCCATTCAGTCCTTCGCCGAGCCCTATCGCGTGACGGTTCGGCTCGACCCTGACGCGTGCACGGGGACGGTGCTTGCCGACCCTGGACGCCTGTCCCAAGTCATCAGCAACCTTCTCTCCAACGCCGTAAAGTTCTCGCCGTCGGACGGAGAGGTCGTCGTCGGCATCGAAAGTCGGCCGGGCCAGTTCCGCGTCAGCGTGCGCGACCATGGCCCCGGCATCCCCGAGGCGTTCAAGCATCGCGTCTTCGATAAGTTCATTCAGGTCAACCGCGGGGTGGGACGCCCAAAGGGCGGCACCGGACTCGGGCTCTGCATCGTCAAGCAGATCGTCGAGCGCCTGGGGGGCGAGGTCAGTTTCGAACCGGCCCCGGGTGGCGGAACCGTATTCTCCGTGACACTTCCCGCCTGCGCGCCCCGCTCAGTGCCGTAAGCACTGGCGGGGCGAGCGGGCTACTCGGCCGCTTCCTGCGGCGTCGTCTCGGTGACCGGGATCGCGTTCGGGTCGTAGCCCGCGCCCGCTGCTGCTTTCACCGCGGCGCGCACGCCTGAGCCGTAGTCCTTGTGCACCTTGTCGAAGTGCTGGCATTGCCGCTCGACGATCTCGGCCGGCACGCCAGCCATGGCCGCGGCGACGTTGTTGAACAGCCGCTGCCTCTGGCCGGCATCGAACAGATTGAACAGCGCGGTCACCTGGCGGTAGTCGTCGTTGCCTTCGCGGTGATTGAAGCGGTCGGCGAAGTCGCCGGGGATCTTCAGCGGCGGCTCCTTGAAAGCTGGAGTCTCGGTGGCCCCATTGAAGGAGTTGGGCTCGTAGTAAGCGTCGGTGCTGCCGGTCAACTGCTCGAAGAACCGCATCGGGCCGTCCTTGTGATAGTGGTGCACCGGACAGCGCGGGCGGTTGACGGGCAGCGCCTCGTAGTGCGTGCCGAGCCGGTAGCGGTGCGCGTCGGCGTAAGAGAAGATGCGAGCCTGCAGCATCTTGTCCGGCGACCAGGAGATGCCGGGGATGACGTTCGAGGGTGAGAAGGCGCAAAGCTCGATTTCCTGGAAGTAGTTTTCCGGATTGCGGTTGAGCTCCAGAACGCCGATGTCGATCGGCGGATAGTCGCCGTGCGGCCAGACCTTGGTCAGGTCGAAGGGGTTGTACCAATGCTTGTCCACATCGGCTTCCGGCATGATCTGGACCTGCATCTTCCACTTCGGGAACTGGCCCTTCTCGATCGCGCCGTAAAGCGCCTCCTGATAGGACTCGCGCGTCTTGCCGACGACGTCCTCGGCTTCCTCGTTGGTGTGGTGCTTGTGGCCCTGCACCGTCTTGAAGTGGAATTTGACGTAGACGCGCTCGTTTTGGGCGTTGATGAGCGAGTAGGTGTGGCTGCCATAGCCGTTCATGTGCATCGGCGAGACCGGCAGGCCGCGATCGGACATCAGGATCGTCACCTGGTGCAGGCTCTCCGGCGACAAAGACCAGAAGTCCCACATGGCGGTGGGCGAGCGCATGTTGGTCTTCGGGTGGCGCTTCTGGGTATGAATAAAGTCGGGGAACTTCATGGGATCGCGCACGAAGAACACCGGCGTGTTGTTGCCGACGAGGTCCCAGTTGCCCTCGTCTGAGTAGAACTTGAGGGCAAAGCCGCGCACGTCGCGCTCGGCATCCGCCGCGCCGAGTTCGCCCGCCACGGTCGAGAAGCGCGCGATCATATCGGTCTGGGCACCCTTCTGCAGGCACTTGGCCTTGGTGTATTGGGAAATATCACCGGTGATGGTCAGCGTGCCGTGGGCGCCCCAGCCCTTGGCGTGGACCGTGCGCT
>CAYUBZ010000131.1:0-6674 GCA_964443205.1 uncultured Hyphomicrobium sp.
CCTCGAAGTCGCGAAACAATTGCCCGGCCAGGGCATCGACGCAGGCCTGAAGCAACGCGCCGGCATTGTAGTTGACGATGATGACCCGCACCCATGGGCGGGGGTCGGTCTCACTGGCCTGCATGACGTTTGCCCGTCATCTTCCCTAGCACGATCGCATGTCCGCTGCCCGCCAGCAGCTTTCTGCTATTCGCGACCGCGAAATCTCAAGGACGAGCATTGATCGGGGTAAAGCCGATCAAAGACGGCGCTTCTATGGCGCCTGCAAGAACCCGGTCGCCGCCGCCCGACGGACCGAGGCTCAATTGCGCGCGAGCACACCGTTTGCAGAATTAGTTGGAGGTTCTGTATCGGATTGCGCCACGCTCGAGCGGCTGTCTCTGTAAAGCTTGATAAGGGACGACCTCACGTCATCCAGGCTACCAAACGCCGTGTAGACGAGAAAGCGGTGGGGCCCGGCTGGAGCGTTCCGCAACCGGAAGACCACACTCGTTTTTGTCACCCGCGCCCACTCGAAGCGCCAGCGGCCATAACTGGGGCCACGCAATCCCAAACTTGCCGTCTTGGGCGCAAAGAGCCCGAGCGCATGCATCCCATCCTCTGTTGCCAGTATCACCGGCCAGGACTGCTCTCCGGGACCATCCGACAGCGGCTCGATGCGATCGGCGGCAGGATCGAAGCGATAGAACGTGCCGAAAAGGATCGGCATATACGCGGTCAAGACTTCAAACTGCGCCCGCGCGCGGGGCCGCGCCAGCCCGAAGGTAATCTTGTGCTCCAGCACGTTGCCGTGACCGGGGAGGAACCGCACGGTCTTTGCAAGCGTGGTCGAGGAAACGCTCGTCGGCAGATCGTTCTTTGCCAACCCGCAATCGGGAGACCGCTGCCCCAGCCGGAGCCAATAGGCCATCTGCGAGTGCGTGCGCAGAACGTTGCCGGCGACGCTCGCTGAGAGAAGACGGCTCGAGGAGGAGGAGGGCCCCGAACCGTCGCGGCTCGACCCGGCTTCCGTGGGATTGTCGCACTCGGTCAGGCCGTCGAAGCTCACGGCCGACTGAAGGTGGCGGCCGTGATCGGAAGCATCCAAAAATTCCATGCCGCCCCAGAGCAGCGACTCGATCGCCCCGGCCGAACGCTTGGTCGCGGTGAGCATGACCGTCCGGCCCTTGAATTGGCCATGGATTGTCAGGGCGTCGACGAGATGCGCCTCGTTTGGCCGCGACACGGCGACCACGGCGCCGACCGCTACGGCCGCGGCAAGCAAAGAGCGTTTCCATGTGAAACGGACGAGCATCGGCGCACTCCCACGAGCCCCGCGCTGCTGGGCGCGGGTGGTTCAACGCACGACACTCGAAAAAGGGCGTTACTCTTTACTGCGCGGGACGCGCACGCTTTACTTTGCAGGGCACGCTTTTACTGTGCGGCAAGTTCACGCTCACGCGCGCGATCCGTCACTCTCGTCTTGAGCCAGCGGGCAAATGCAGGATCCTCACGGAAGAGGTCTTGCAGCTCCACGTCCGGCACTTGGCCGCTTAAGATGCAATCCTCGAGCAGCTCGTAGTGTATGAGCATGTCAGCGGACAGCACCGGCTCGCCGGTGTCGGATATTTTTCCTTGAACACCCATCCAGCTTTCAATCCCCGCAATCGGCCTTCGGTTCCACTATCTGATCCGATTCGTCGTGGCAACGCAGGCCCAATCGCCATCAACAGACGGCAGCGCACACTGTGGACGAAAGACTTAATAACTTTTGAGGATAGGGGACCGCGCGACGGAAACGACGGGGCGATCCGCGCCTGTTTGCGTCAAGTGGACGATGGTACGGTCTAGAGGCGGCAAGCGGCGGCGCTTGGTCGTCGCGGGCCGCCGACCACGAGCGCCCGAGCCGTCCGCATCGCGCGGCGTGCCCGTTCTCCGGGCCCGGTTACGGACGGGGCCGCGGCACCGGCTAAGTCACGCTAAGTCACAGGGGGCGTTTGACATTCCTAGTCGACGCTTTTAGTGTGCACCGCAGCATGGTAGATGTGGACAGCAAACAAAGTTTCGCCGTTGGACCAAGCACAAGTCTCTTGCAAGAGACGGTATGGCAGTTTCTGCAAAGACCCACGATCAATATTAAGAAATAGCTAGCCATGTGCGGTCTTTGCGGCGAAGTAAACTTCGACGGCGCGCCTGCGTCTCTGTCCAATATCGAGAAGATGACCGAGGTCATGCACCCTCGCGGCCCCAACGGCATGGGCGCGCTGGCGCGCGACCAGGTGGCGCTCGGCCACCGCCGGCTCAGCATCATCGATCTGTCGGAGAAGGGCTCGCAGCCCATGACCGACTCCGATCTGGGGCTGACCGTCGCCTTCAATGGTTGCATCTATAACTACGCCGAGCTGCGCGCCGAGCTGGAGGCCGCCGGGCATCGGTTTTTCTCGCACAGCGATACCGAGGTCATCCTCAAGGCCTACGCGACCTGGGGGCCGGGGTGCGTCACGCACTTCAACGGCATGTTCGCTTTTGCGATCACCGAGCACGCCAGCGGGCGCCTGGTGCTGGCGCGCGACCGGCTCGGGATCAAGCCGCTCTATGTGGCGGCCATCCGCGGCGGCAAGGGGCTGCGCTTCGCCTCGACCCTGCCGGCGCTGACGGCCATCGGCGATCTCGATACTTCGATCGATCCGGTGGCGCTGCACCACTACATGACGTTTCACGCCGTCGTGCCGGCGCCGTTCACGATGCTCAAGGGCGTGCGCAAGCTGCCGCCGGCGACCGTGCGCGTCATCGAGCGCGACGGCGCCGTCAAGGACGAATGCTACTGGGCGCCGACGTTCGTGCGGGATGCGGCCGATGCGGAGCGGCCGGCGGCGGAGTGGGAAGAGCGCGTGCACGCGAGCCTGAGGACCGCGGTGCGCCGGCGCATGGTGGCCGACGTACCCGTCGGCGTTCTGCTTTCGGGCGGCGTCGATTCCTCGCTGATCGTGGGGCTGCTGGCGGAAGCGGGCCAGGACGCGGCCGGGCTGAAAACCTTTTCCATCGGCTTCGAATCCGCCGGCGGCGAGGAGGGCAACGAGTTCCGCTACTCCGACCTCATCGCCAAGCACTACGGCACCCAGCACTACCGCATCGAGGTGGGCGGAAAGCGCATGGAGCACGTGCTGCCCGACGTGATCCGGGCCATGTCCGAGCCCATGGTCAGCCACGACAATGTCGGCTTCTATCTCTTGTCGGAGGAGGTCGCCAAGCACGTGAAGGTGGTGCAGTCCGGCCAGGGCGCCGACGAGATCTTCGGCGGCTATCACTGGTATCCGCCGCTCGCCAACTCCAACGATCCGGTGGGCGACTACGCGAAGGCCTTTTTCGATCGCGACCACGCCGAATACCTGCACGTGGTGGGCGACAAATACCTGGACCAAGACCACAGCCGCGCTTTCGTGGAGGCGCACTTCGCCATGCCGGGCGCCGACACCGCCGTGGACCGCGCCTTAAGGATCGACAGCCAGATCATGCTGGCCGACGATCCGGTCAAGCGCGTGGACAACATGACCATGGCCTGGAGCCTGGAAGCGCGCGTCCCTTTTCTCGATCACGAGGTCGTGGAGCTGGCCGCGCGCGTGCCGCCCGATCTCAAGCTGGCCGATGGCGGCAAGGGCGTCCTCAAGAGCGTCGCCCGCAAGGTCATACCCAACGAGGTCATCGACCGGCCCAAAGGCTACTTCCCCGTGCCGGCGCTCAAGTACCTGCAGGGCAGCGTGCTCGACATGGTGCGCAACGTCCTCAAGAGCGACGCTGCCCGGAAGCGCGGTCTGTTCAAGCCGGACTACGTCGACAAGCTCTTGGCCTCGCCCAAAGATCACATAACGCCGTTGCGCGGGTCCAAGCTCTGGCAAATTGCGCTATTGGAGCTCTGGTTACAGGAGCATCGGCTATGATGCCGCGTGCCGCGGCCTACGACAGTTGCGCTGACCTTGCACCATGGAGGTGACAATGGGCACAGAACGATCGGCCTTCGCGCCCGACGATCTAACCGAGATGGCCTCGCTCAAGCATTGGGGCAAGGTTCCCCAAAAGGCCGGCGCGACCGAGCTGGCCCATGACGTCATTGTCGATTGCGGCTGGGGGCGGCTGCTGTTCGGCCAAACCTTTGGCGATCCCGACACTCTGGTCAAAGTGCTGCAAGGCGAGCACGCCGGCCAGCGGGACCTGGCGTTCTACGTGCGTGAGCCGCACGTGCTGCTCTCGCGCGCACCGCACGCGCTTTTTCTCGATCCCTCGCACACCTTCCGCTGCAATCTGGGCGTTGCCGACCGCCTCAAGGGAGAGGGCACCGGCGTGCTCGTCCGCGAGGCGACCGCGCGGGATGAGCAAGCGATCAACAAGATCTATCAGGCGCGCAACATGGTGCCGCTCGCCGACGGCTACGCCGGAACGAATAGACAGCCGTCTTGCGTCACCATTCTGGTCGCGGAAGAGAAAAGCGGCGGCGCGATCGTGGGCGTCACGCTGGGCGTCGACCATCGCGCAGCCTTCAATGATCCCGACAACGGCTCGAGCCTGTGGGCGCTGGCCGTCGACAAGCAGGCGAAGCTGCCGGGCGTCGGACGCAAGCTGGTCGAGTCGCTCGCCACCCACTTCTTGGCGGCCGGCCGCAGCTTCATGGATGTCTCCGTGATGCACGACAACCAGGAGGCCATCGCGCTCTATCACAAGATCGGCTTCGCCCAGGTGCCGGTCTATTGCGTGAAGAACAAGAACCCCTTCAATGAGAAGCTGTTCATCGGGCCGGCCTCTCACGACAACCTTAACCCTTATGCGCGTATCATCGTCGATGAAGCGCGCCGGCGCGGTATTGCGGTAGAAATCGAGGACGCCAAAGCCGGCCTGTTTAGTCTCAGTCTCGGGGGACGCAAGATCTCATGCCGGGAATCTCTCAGCGATTTGACGAGCGCGGTCGCCATGAGCCGCTGTGACGACAAATCCTTGACCCATCGCCTGCTCGCCAAGGGCGGACTGCGCGTGCCGGCCCAAGCCACCGTGAGCGAGGACGAGGATGCGCTAGCCTTTCTCGAGAAGTATCACCGCGTCGTGGTCAAACCGGCGCGCGGCGAGCAAGGGCACGGGGTTTACGTGGATCTCACCACCAACAGAGAGGTGCTGTATGCCGTCAAGCAGGTGCGCGAGATCGCCGATTGCGTGCTGATCGAGGAGTTCATTTACGGTCAGGACCTGCGCATCATCGTCATCGGCGGCGAGACGGTGGCCGCCGCCGTGCGCAAGCCGGCCGCCATCGTGGGCAACGGCGTGCATACCGTCTTCGAGCTGATCGACAAGCAGAGCCGCCGCCGCGCGGCCGCCACGCAAGGAGAGAGCCGGATCCCGCTCGACGAGGAAACGGACCGCTGCGTGCGCCAAGCGGGCTACGAGATGCGCGATATCCTTCCCGAAGGCGTCGAGTTGCAGGTGCGCAAGGCCGCCAATCTCCACACCGGCGGCACCATTCACGACGTCACGTCATCGCTGCATCCCAAGCTCGCCGAGGCGGCGTGCGTGGCCGCCGAATTGCTCAAGATGCCGGTGGTGGGGCTAGACTTGATCGTCGATGCGCCCAACGAGGCGCGCTATCAAGTGATCGAGGCCAACGAGCGTCCCGGGCTCGCCAACCATGAGCCCGCGCCGACGGCGGAGAAATTCGTCGATCTCTTGTTTCCAGAGACGAGGCAAAAAACGCCCGCAGGAGCAGAACGCCACTAATGAAAGAACTCGGAATCGACGCAGACTATCTTTGCCGCATCCTGAAGGATCTTCTGTGCATCCCTAGCCCCTCGGGAATGACCGATCAGGTCGTGCGCTACATGTGCGCCGAGCTGCAGCGGCTCGACATTCCCTTCGAGCTCACCCGCCTTGGCGCCATTCGCGCCGACCTCAAAGGCCGACGCTCCACGCCCGATAGGGCCATCGCCTGCCACGTCGATACGCTTGGCGCCACCGTCAAGGGTTTCCACGCGGCCAACGGCTGGCCGCAGCTGACCTCGATCGGCCATTGGTCGGCGCGGATGGCCGAAGGGGCGCGCGTCACGGTTTTCTGCGATCGGGAGCGGCGCCTTTCGGGCACGATTCTGCCGCTCAAGGCCTCCGGCCACACCTATGGCGACGAGATCGACACGCAGCCCGCCACGTGGACCAATCTGGAGTTGCGGCTGGACGCGCGCGTCACGTGCGAGCAGGAGGCCCGCGATCTGGGCATCGAGGTGGGAGATATCGTCGCCATCGATCCCCAGCCCGTGTTCATGCCGAGCGGCTTCATCGTCTCCCGTCATCTCGACGACAAGGCCGGCGTCGCCGCCGTGCTCGCTGCGGCCAAGGCGATCCGCGCGGCCAAGGTCCAATTGCCGATGGACTGCCATCTGCTGTTCACGATCTCGGAGGAGGTGGGGAGGGGAGCCTCGCACATCCTGCACGGCGATATCGCCGAGTTGGTGTCCGTCGACAACGGCACCATCGCCACCGGCCAGTATACGTGCGAGGACGGCGTCACCATCGCCATGCAGGACTCCAGCGGCCCCTTCGATTGGCACCTCACGCGCAGCCTGATCAGCTTGTGCCAGCGCAACAACATCAAGCACAGCCGCGACGTGTTCAATCACTACCGCAGCGACAATGCCGCGGCTCTGGAGGCGGGAGCCGACATC
>CAYUBZ010000132.1:0-4392 GCA_964443205.1 uncultured Hyphomicrobium sp.
AACTCGCCTCGACCTGGGCCTTCCCGCCCATCCTGACGCTGCAGTACCACTTCGATGGCTTCGGCGCGTTCAAGCCCTACGTCGGCGCCGGCGTCGAGTGGATCCACTACTTCAAGGAGTCGTCGAATATCGGAGGTGGTGTCAATTTCGACGACAGCTACGGCTTCGCGCTGCAGGTGGGCACGGATATCGATCTGGGCGACGGCTGGTCGCTCGGCCTCGACGCGAAGAAGGTCTGGGAGGACACCAAGATCACTTGGACCGGCTCCAACCCCGGTCCTTCGGTCGTCGCCAAGCATGATCTCGACCCGTGGTTCCTGACGGCGAACCTCGGCTACCGGTTCAATCTTTCTGATCTCCTCGGCCGCCGCGAGGTCGTGCCCTTGAAGTAGAGCTTTCGTTCACCTCGAACGCGAAGGGCCCGGCATCGACCGGGCCCTTTTTGTTCACGGTTATCGAATAGAGCGTTGTGTGCACGCCCGCCCTCGCGATAAGAGGGACGGGCGCAGGAACGCTCGGCTCTCATGAAACGCATCGGCTTCTATTCCGGCTCGTTCGATCCCGTCACGTTCGGTCATACCGACGTCATCGAGCGGGCCTGCCGGCTGGTCGACAAGCTGGTGATCGGCATCGGCGTGCATCCCGACAAGACGCCGCTGTTCACCGCCGAGGAGCGCATCGCTATGCTCACCGCCGAGACGCAGGCGATCGCCAAGGCGACGGGAGCCGGCATTGAGATCGTGACGTTTGCCAACCTCGTGGTCGACGCCGCCAAGGCGCACGATGCGCGCGTCATCTTTCGGGGCCTGCGCGACGGGGCGGATTTCGACTACGAGATGCAGATGGCGGGCATGAACGGCGCGATGGCGCCCGGCATCGAGACGGTGTTCGTTGCCGCCTCTCCAGGGGTCCGGCACATTGCCGCCAACCTCGTGCGCCAGATCGCGCTGATGGGCGGCGACGTGCAGCCTTTCGTTTCCACCGCGGTGGCGCAACGGCTAAAGGCGAAAGCAAAGGCCCGCAGCTAGTGTGATGATCGAGAAACCGAGTTTCGGAATCGGGACACTAGCCTTCGTTGCAGCGCAAACAGCGCCAAAGTTGCAGGCGGGCCGCCAAGGCGCGATAAGAATGGCCGAGTCAAATGGCTGCCGCTGATGCACAGCGGCTGTAAAATAAGAGAATGGGAAGGACGCACCATGCGCTTGCTCACTTGCCTCGCGCTGGCCTTTTGCGCGGTCTTGGGTGCAGCCTGCTCGGACCAGGGCAAGGTCGGTGATGCGGACAACGTGCTCGTCGTCGAATTAAAGACGGGCAAGGTTCTGATCAAGCTGCGCCCCGACCTCGCGCCCAAGCACGTGGAGCGCGTCAAGCAGCTGGCAAAGGAAGGCTTCTACGACGGCATCAAGTTCCACCGCGTCATCAACGGCTTCATGGCGCAGACGGGCGACCCGACGGGCACCGGGACGGGCGGCTCCAACTATGCCGATCTGCCGGCCGAGTTCTCGCAGGAGCCCTTCAAGCGCGGCACGGTCGGCGCGGCGCGCACCGCCGATCCCAACAGCGCCAACAGCCAGTTCTTCATCTGCTTCGACGATACCGGCTGCAGCGGGCTCACCGGCCAGTACACCGTGTTTGGCCAGGTCATCGAGGGCATGGACCATGTCGACCAGATCGCGCCCGGCGAGCCGCCGCCCATTCCCGATGTGATGCAGAAGGTCTATCTGCAGTCCGACGCCAAGTGACGAAGGCTGGCGGCACGGTCGGCCGCGCATGAGGTCGCAGGCCACTACCCTCTACCCGTTCGTGCCCTCGGGTCCCGACTTTGCAAATGCGCGGGCCACCTGAGCACGAGTTCGAACTTCAACCCCCCGAGAAAACGGAGCTACCCATGCCCGCTGCCAGAGATCCCGAGAACACGCTCATCATCGAGACGACCAAGGGGCGCGTAGTGATCGCGCTGAGGCCCGACCTGGCGCCCAAGCACGTCGAGCGCATCAAGACGCTCGCCCGCGAGGGCTTCTACGACGGCGTCCCGTTCCACCGCGTCATCGAGGGCTTCATGGCGCAGACCGGCTGCCCGAACGGCACCGGCACCGGGGGCTCGAGCTATCCCAACCTCGCCGCCGAGTTCAATGCCGAGCCGCACGTGCGCGGCGTCTGCTCCATGGCGCGCGCGCAGAGCCCCGACAGCGCCAACAGCCAGTTCTTCATCTGCTTCGACGATGCGACGTTCCTCGACAAGAAGTACACCGCGTGGGGCAAGGTGGTCGAGGGCATGGAGAACGTCGACAAGATCAAGCGCGGCGAGCCGGTCCAGGATCCCGACAAGATGGTCTCGGTGAAGGTGGCGGCCGACGTGGCCTAAGCCGCGAAGGGATGCAGGGCGGAGGGCAAGGCCATGGGCACGGCGACCGTCATGCAGGCCGCAGCTGTGCTGGTGGTCTACGCGGGGCTCGCAGGCGCAGCCGGCGTGGCGCTGGCGGCCGCCGGGGCGCACGGCAACGCGCTCTCCGCCCTTACCCCGGCCGCCTACTTCCTCCTGATGCATGCGGCGGCCGCAGCCGCCATTGCGGCGCTCGCGACACGCGCCGTGCATCCAGTAGGCTTCCTGCTCGCTGCGCTGATCCTGCTGCTGGGCGTCTCGCTCTTCAGCGGGGATATCGCCACGCGGACGTTCTGGGGGAGCCGCCTGTTTCCGATGGCGGCCCCCATCGGCGGCTCGACGATGATCCTTGGCTGGCTGGTGCTGTCGGCGGCGGGCCTCTGGGAGCTCCTTGGCCAACGCAACTGAGCTGGCGGCCGACCCGACCCTGACAGCGCGCGCAAAGATCATGTGCTGCTGCTGAGACCGACGGCCGCGCGCAGCAGCGTACCCTCGCCGTTCGCCTGGCCGATGAGCGACAGTCCGACCGGGCAGCCGCCGGCCGTTGCCAGCGGCAGGGAGATTTCCGGCAGTCCCAACATGGGCGAGATGCAGGAGAGCCGTAGGGTGTGCTCGCGGAAGGCCGAAGCTGCCGTCTCGCTGGCTCCCTTCTTCGGGGCGATCGTCGGCGTGCTCGGCAGCATGAAGACGGCATCGTCGCCGAGACGCGCCGCCCCTTCGGCTTGGACTTCGGCGCGGAAGGCGCGCGCTTCCGCCGTGTCGGCGGTTGCGGCCTTTGCCGCGGCGGCGAAGCGCTCGGCAATCTGCGGCCCGAAGTGCGGCTTCGTTTGCGTGATCCATGCGCCGTAGGCCGCCCAGATCTCCGGCGGTCGAAGTGCATTGTAGTGGGCGAGCCAATCCGCAAAGCGGTGCATGCTCAGCGTCGTCCGCTGCAGCGGGGCGAGGGCTTCCGACACGTGCACGGCGGCCTTCTCGAGCGCACGCCGCGTTTCCTCGTCGGCAAGCGCAAAGGCGTCCTCGAGCAGCAGAATGCGCCGGATCGGTCTTGGTGGCGCGTTGCCGTCGAGCAGGGCATTGCCCACGCGCTCCAGAACAGACGCCTCGCGCGTCAGCCATCCGACCGTGTCGAAACTCGGCGAAAGCGGCAGCACGCCCTTGACGGAAATGCGTCCGTGCGTGGGGCGAATGCCGTAAATGCCGCAATAGCTGGCCGGCACGCGGATGGAGCCGGCGGTATCCGTGCCGAGCGCGAAGTCGACGAGGCCACCGGCCACAGCCGAGGCAGACCCGCTCGATGAGCCGCCGGGGACGCGGTCGGGTGCCGCGGGATTGAGCGGCGTGCCGTAGTGTGCGTTTTCGCCGAGAAGACTGAACGCTAGCTCGTCGGCAATGGCGATACCTTTGAGCCGCGCGCCAGCTTTGAGGCACGCCTCGACCGCGGGCGCGGTGCGCCGGGCGGGCTGGTGGGTCTGGAGCCAATCCGGGTTGCCGCCGCCGGTAACGATCCCTGCGACGTCGAAGACGTCCTTGACGGCGAAGGTCAGGCCGGCGAGCGGGCCCGACGCAGCGGCCACCTCGTGCCTGTCGAGATGCAGGCGGAACGCGCCAAGGTCTCTGCTCATGGCTGCGCAGCGGCCCCGCGCCGGCGTTGGATCATAGTCTCGTGGCCCGTTCGAAGACTGCAAACCGCCGCACCCGGCCTTGGCCGCAACGGCGGATCGGCGGCGTTTCTAGGCGGAATTGGTGGGATTGGGTAGCCCGGATACGGCCGGAGCCTTATAGGGGGGCGGCCTCCGAAAGGTCTGTCCCCAACCAATGCGCACCGATCTTTTCGATTTCGAGCTGCCCGAGGACCGCATCGCGCTCCACCCGATCGCACCGCGCGATGCCGCGCGGCTGCTGGTCGTGCGGCCGGGCGCGCAGCTCGAGGACCGTACCGTCCGCGACCTCCCCGGTCTCTTGCGCCCGGGTGACGCGCTGGTGTTCAACGATACGCGCGTCATTCCCGC
>CAYUBZ010000132.1:4492-6660 GCA_964443205.1 uncultured Hyphomicrobium sp.
TCTCCGTCACGCTGATCGAGCGCCGGAGCCCGAGCCACTGGCTGGCGCTGGCGCGTCCGGGAAAGCGCCTCAAGGCCGGTGACCGGCTGCACTTCGGGCATTCGGGCAATGCGTGCCTTGCCGGCGCGCTCGATGCGACCGTCGCTGCCAAGGGCGACGACGGCGCGGTGGAGCTTGCCTTCGATCTGGCGGGTCCCGACCTCGATGTGGCGATCGCGAGCGTCGGGAGCATGCCGCTGCCGCCCTACATCGCCGCCCGCCGCGCGGCCGAGGACGTAGATCGGCGCGACTACCAGACGATCTATGCCGCCCACGACGGCGCGGTCGCCGCTCCCACGGCCGGGCTGCACTTCACGCCCGAGCTGATGGCCGCGCTGGACGCGCGCGGCATCTCGCGTCATTTCGTGACGCTGCACGTCGGCGCCGGCACGTTTCTCCCCGTTAAGGCCGAGGAGATCGCCGCTCACAAGATGCACCCCGAGTGGGGCGAGGTGTCGCCCGCGACCGCCGCCGCGCTCAATGGTGTGCGCGCCGCCGGCGGGCGCCTCGTCGCCGTCGGCACCACCTCGTTGCGGCTGCTCGAGCAGGCGGCGGCCTCAGGCGAGATACAACCCTGGCGTGGGCCGACCGACATCTTCATCACGCCGGGCTATCGCTTCCGCGCCGTCGATGTCTTGATGACCAACTTCCATTTGCCGCGCTCGACGCTGTTCATGCTGGTCGCGGCCTTCTCCGGCCTCGACGCGATGAAGCAGGCCTATGCACACGCGGTTGCCTCGGGGTATCGGTTCTACTCTTACGGCGACGCCTGCCTGCTCTTTCCCGCAGACAACGAAGGCAAAGGCTGAGCTTGGATGCAGGACGTGACGCCCAGATTTGGTTTTCGCATGATCGCGCAGGACGGCGCGGCGCGGCGCGGCGAGATCACAACGCCGCACGGGACCGTGCGCACGCCGGCCTTCATGCCGGTCGGCACGGCGGCCACCGTCAAGGCGCTCTATCCCGAGCAGGTGAAGGCCGCCGGCGCCGACATCGTGCTGGCCAACACCTATCACCTGATGCTGCGTCCCGGCGCCGAACGCATCGCGCGACTGGGCGGACTGCACGCCTTCATGCGCTGGGACGGGCCGATCCTCACCGACAGCGGCGGCTTCCAGGTCATGTCGCTCGGCAAGCTCAGAAAGATCAGCGAGGACGGCGTGTGCTTCCAGTCGCACGTCGACGGCACGACGCACATGCTGAGCCCCGAGCGCGCCGTCGAGATCCAATGCCTGCTCGGCGCCGACATCCAGATGCAGCTCGACGAGTGCATCGAGCTGCCGGCGGCGCCTGACGACGCCCTGCGCGCCATGGAATTATCCTTGCGCTGGGCGGAGCGCGCGCGCGCGTCTTTCGCGCGCCTGGCAAAACCCGGGCAGGCATTGTTCGCGATTTTGCAGGGTGGAACCGATCCGGGGCTGCGGCGGCGCTCGGCCGAGGCGCTCATCGCCATGGACTTTCCCGGCTACGCGGTCGGCGGCCTGGCCGTCGGCGAGGGGCACGAGGTCATGCTGCGCACGCTGGACGGCGTGGTGCCGCTGCTGCCGGCGGACAAGCCGCGCTACCTGATGGGGGTCGGCACGCCGCTGGATCTCATCGAGTCGGTTAAGCGCGGCATCGACATGTTCGACTGCGTGCTGCCGACGCGCAACGGCCGCCATGGCTTGGCCTTCACTTGGGAAGGGCGCGTCAACCTGCGCAATGCCTGCCACGCGGAGGATCCGACGCCTCTCGATCCGGCGAGCGCCTGCCCCGCGGCGCGCGACTACTCGCGGGCCTACCTGCACCACCTCGTCAAGTCGGGCGAGTATCTGGGCTCGATGCTGCTGTCGTGGGCCAACACGGCCTTCTACCAGGAGCTGATGGCGGCGATGCGCGCAGCGATCGCCGAGGGACGCTTCGCGGCCTGGACCGAGGAGACCAGGGACCGCCTCGCCACCACAGAGCCTGCCTAAGCGTTCGCCCCTCACCCGCCGCTCATGCTACGCATTTCGCAGCGACCTCTCCCCCTGGGCCCCTGGGAGAGGTCGGAAGCGAATGTAATGAGCTTCCGGGTGAGGGGTTAGAACCTGGGCTAGATCGGATCGATCGGCTGCACCGGCGTCTTCGTCACCCGCTCGCGGTGGATC
>CAYUBZ010000133.1:0-6633 GCA_964443205.1 uncultured Hyphomicrobium sp.
AGCCGCGCCCGTCGATGGTGAGCGCGAACGTGCCCTGCACCTCCTCGCAGGCGCGTACGCAGCGCGAGCAGACGATGCACTTGGAGGGCTCAAATTGGAAATAGGGGTTGGAAGTGTCTTTCGACTGCCACAGCGGGTTGGCTTCGCCGTTCGATCGCGCGAACACGTGGTTGGCGCCGTCGTAGCCGTAGCGGACGTCACGCAGTCCCACCGCACCCGCCATGTCCTGCAGCTCGCAGTCGCCGTTGGCGGCGCAGGTCAAGCAGTCGAGCGGGTGGTCGGAGATGTAAAGCTCCATCACGCCCTTGCGGATGCGGGCGAGGCGGTCGGTTTGCGTCGCGACCTTGATGCCCGGCGCCACCGGCGTGGTGCAGGACGCGGGCGTGCCCTTGCGGCCCTCGATCTCGACGAGGCACAGCCGGCAGGAGCCGAACGGGTCCAGGTTGTCGGAGGCGCACAGCTTCGGCACCAGGATGCCGAGCTCGGCGGCCGCCCGCATGATCGACGTGCCCTCCGGCACGGTCACCGGCTGGCCGTCGATCTCGCACGTCACCATCTGGTTGGAATGGCGGGCGGGTGTTCCGTAGTCCGTTTCCTTGATGAGCGTCATGGGCTGGGTTTCGCTAGTCATAGCCTGGCCTCGCGTTGCTCGGTCATTCGGCCGCCTCGGCGCGCGCCGGGCGTTTGAAATCTTCCGGGAAATGATTGAGTGCGCTCATGACGGGCATGGGCGTCAGCCCGCCCATGGCGCACAACGATCCGTCGACCATGGTATTGCAAAGATCCTTCAACAGCTCGACGTTCTCTTCGCGGTTTACATCAGAAACGATGCGGTCGATCACTTCGACGCCCCGCACCGATCCGATGCGGCACGGCGTGCACTTGCCGCACGACTCGATGGCGCAGAACTCCATGGCGAAGCGCGCCTGCTTGGCCATGTCGACCGTATCGTCGAATACGACAACGCCGCCGTGGCCTACCATCGCCTCCTCTTTGGCGAAGGCCTCATAGTCCATTTGGGTATCGAGCTTGGATTCGGGAAGATAGGCGCCGAGCGGGCCGCCGAACTGCACCGCGCGCACCGGCCGGCCGGACGCCGTGCCGCCGCCGAAATCCTCGATCAGCTCGCGCGCGGTGATGCCGAACGCCTTCTCGACCAGCCCGCCCTGCTTGATGTTGCCGGCGAGCTGGAAGGCCAGCGTTCCCCGCGACTTACCGACGCCGAAGTCGCGATAGTAGGCGCCGCCCTTGGCGATGATGATCGGCACGGAGGCGAGGCTAATGACGTTGTTGATGACGGTCGGCTTGCCGAACAGTCCCTCGATCGCCGGCAGTGGCGGCTTGTAGCGCACGATGCCGCGCTTGCCCTCCAGGCTGTCCAGCATCGACGTCTCCTCGCCGCAGATATAGGCGCCGGCGCCGACGCGGACGAACAGCTCGAAGTCGTGGGCTGAGCCTTGAATCGTGCGCCCGAGCCAGTTGGCCTCCGTTGCGACGCGGATGGCCTCGCGGAAGATGGCGATGGCGTGCGGATACTCGGAGCGAATGTAGATGTAGCCCTTGGTCGCGCCGACGGCGATGCCGGCTATGATCATGCCCTCGATGAGGCAGAAGGGGTCGCCTTCCATCAGCATGCGATCGGCGAACGTGCCGCTGTCGCCTTCGTCGGCGTTGCAGCAGATGTATTTCTGGTCGGACTTGGTGTCGAGAACCGTCTTCCACTTGATGCCCGTGGGGAAGCCGGCGCCGCCTCGACCGCGCAAGCCCGAGGTGGTGACCTCGGCCACGATGTCGGCTGGGTCCATGGCGAGCGCCTTGGTGAGGCCCTCGAAGCCGGCGTGGGCACGGTAGTCGGCAATTGACAGAGGATCGGTGATCCCGCAGCGGGCAAAGGTGAGCCGCTCCTGCTTCTTGAAATAGGGGATCTCTTCGGTGAGGCCGTGCGAAAGCTTGTGAGCGCCGCCGGCGAGGAAGTCCGCCTTGAAGAGTCCCGGCACGTCGGCGGCGGAAACCGGTCCATAGGCAACGCGCCCATTCTTGGTCTCGACCTCGACGAGCGGCTCCAGGAAGAGCATGCCGCGCGAGCCGTTGCGCACGATCTCGATGCTCTTCTTGTTCTTCTTGGCTTCCGCGGCGATGGCCTTTGCAACGGCGTCCGCGCCCATCGACAGGGCCGCAGCATCGCGTGGGACGAAGACCTTGGTCATGCCGCGGCCTCCTTGTCGAGGTCGGATATGATCGCATCGAAGCGCTTCTTATCCACGCAGCCGAACAGGTCGCCGTCGATCATCATGGCCGGAGAGAGCGCGCAGTTGCCGAGGCAGTAGACGGCCTGCAGCGTGAACGCGCCATCCGCGCTCGTCTCGCCGAACGCGGCACCGAGCTGCTTCTCGGCGTGGCGGCAGAGCTCCTCGGTGTGCATCGCCTGGCAGGCCTCGGCCCGGCAGATCTTGACCAGGTGGCGCCCCGGCGGCGATTGCCGGAAGTCGTGATAGAAGCTGAGCGCGCCGTAGACCTCGGCGCGCGACAGGTTCAACGCGTCGGCGATGACCGGAAGGGTCGGTTCGGCTACGAAACCGAACTCCGCCTGCACGGCGTGAAAGATCTCCAACAGCTCGTCGGGGCGGTTGCCATGGGCCTCGCAGATGGCGCGGGCCCGCGCCTCGCTCCCTGGCGGCGGATCACTCACAATGGTCTGGGTTGGTCGCGACATTCACGGTGCCTCGGTGGCCTCTCCTGCGGCAAACTGACTTCTCTCAAGTTGCGCACGACGGATCAAATTGGCGCTCTCGATGCCTTGATCGAAGCCACCAATGCTGCAATGCACAAACGGCCCGACGCGCCCGCCGCCTGCGCTCATCGGGCGCGTGCACCGAATGTGACGGGCGCCAACGCCGTCGCCGCCTCCCGCAATGCTTCGATCAGCGGCGACAGCGGATCCCGATCCGCCACGACGAGGCCGACGCTGTGCTCGACTTTCGGCTGATCGAGCGGAATCGCTTTGATGCCGGAGACGTTCCCCAGCACCTCCAATACATACTGAGGCATGATGCTGGCTAGCCCCATCAAACGCACATTCGAGCACAAGTTGATGACGGAATTGGTTTCGAGGTGCGGAATAGGGTGACAGTTGGCTTTTTCGAAGGCGCGATCGATGATCCGCCGGTTTTGCATGTTGGGCGTGAGCAGACACAGCGGCTCCGCGGATGCCTCCTGCCAAGACACTGTTTCGCGGTCTGCGAGAGGGTGCGTCTCGGGGACGAACAGGCAGTAGCGCTCGATGTAGAGCGGTGAGGCGAGCAGCCCGGCGATCGGCTCGTTGTCGAGGTAGGTGATGCCGACATCGATGGAAAACTCGGAAAGCCCGCGGATGATTTCCTCGGAGCTATGCGACAGAACGGTGAAATCGATTCCGGGATGAATGCTTCTGATCTTCTTGGTCAAAAGCGGGATCATGGGCAGCGAGGAGGGGATGCCGCCGAGGACGACGCGGCCCGACAACCCGGTCTCGTGGTCCTTGAGATGGCCCAGCTCCTCCTGCATCGCCTGCCAGTTCTTGAGCATGACATGTGCCCATTTGAGCACGCGCTCGCCCTCGGGCGTCAGTCCTCGATATCGCTGGCCGCGCTCGACGATGGGGACCTCCAGCTCGAGCTCGAGTTGGCGAATGCGCCCCGACAGGGTCGGCTGCGTCACGTTGCAGGCGGTCGCGGCGCGCGTGAAGTGTCGTTCACGGGCCAGCGCGGCGAGGTACTGGAGCTGTCGGATGTCCATCGAGGCAGCCGGTCCGGTCCTTGTTGTATTTCGAGGTCTGGATGCCCTGGGGGTGAGCGCAATCCACCGAATATGGGGATCATCGGCCGTCCGCTGCGGAAAGGCAATCAACCTCGCAGGCCGGTGGGCCCAATGGAGGCGCCCCGGGCCGGTGCCATCTTGTTGCCTCGTAGCGCGTTGATATTCCAACCGAACACATTGCCTCGGTACGGCGGGCACTTCGAGGGGGCAATGCAAGCCAAAAAGAATATGGGTCTCCTCGCCGACAAATTTGCAGTTTTGTAATCGGCACCGTTGATCGTGTGTGCACAGGCTCTTGCTGAGAGGCCCGTGCGCCCACGACGTGGAAGAGTTACGTGTTGGGGGCGTAGGTCAGGGCTTCGGGATCGGATTACGAGCGAGCCTGCTGCGTTTGGGAGTTCGGGGTGATGGGTGCAAGCGAAAGCACGTTCGTCGGCGGGTCGCTGCTTGCGGTGTGCTTGTTGGTGAGTGGCGCCGCGCACGCGATGGAGCCGGCCCAATCGCGCGCGTCCACGTCCTCCTTGCCCGCTCTGTCGCTCCCCGCCTTCCTTGACGACAAGCGCGTGCCGGACCTGCAGGAGGCGTGGCAGGCGCACGTACGCGCGCCGCAGGCGGAGCCCCGGGTTGAGGACGGCAACGTCGCGGTCGCGCCGGTCGCCAATGATGCCTCCATGTCGGCGGCACGCGCCGCGATGCAAAGGGCCGGGCAAACGAGCAGCGAGGCCGCAAATGTGCGGCAGCGGGCGGAGGAGTTGAGCCGGCGCTTCGGTGCCGGGGGTGTGGCTGCCGAGCCGGTCGGCTCCATCGAGCGGCCAAGTGCCGTGGCGACGCCCGCCGCGATTGCCGCAACGCCGCCCACCCCTCTCGGCAAGCAAGTGGTCGTCGCGCCGCTCGACACAGGGGCCGGAGTGGGGACCGTGAAGGCAAAAGCGGCGGCGCCCGGCACATCGGCACCTGCCAGACAAGACATCGACATGGGGCAAAAACTGCGGCTTGCGGCCCCGCCCCCGCCTCGGGATATCCCGCCTACTCCGGTGCGTGCGCCGCGCGCCACCGCCAGCATCACGGAGCCGCCCAACAAGGTCGGCGGCCCCCCCGTTGCGCGCTCGGTGCCCGCGCGCAAGAGCAGCCGCAAGGTGGACGTTACCGGTGACGTCCTTCCCACCCAGCTTCGCGCCTTCGGTTGGAATGCGCAGCCGGAGTGAGCGCCAGGCCCGCGTGTTGCGTGGGCTGGTCTCATAGGACTCCCCAAATGAAAACCGCCCGCAGTTGCCCGCGGGCGGTCTTGCTGGTTTGAGGATTGGGCGTAGCGGCCGGCCTACATCATGCCGCCCATGCCACCCATACCGCCCATGCCGCCATGGCCGTGGCCATGGTCGTCATCCTTCTTCGGAGCCTCGGCGACGGCGGCCTCGGTGGTGATCATCAGGCCCGCCACCGAAGCGGCGTCCTGCAGCGCGATGCGCACGACCTTGGCGGGGTCGATGATGCCCTTCTCGATCATGTCGCCGTACTCGTCGTTCTGGGCGTCGTATCCGAAGGCTTGGCCCTTCGCCTCCATTACCTTGCCCACCACGATCGAGCCCTCGACGCCGGCGTTGTCGGCGATCTGCCGGATGGGCGCCTGCAGCGCCTTCTTGACGATGGCGATGCCCGCGTCCTGATCTGCGTTCTCGCCTTCGGCAGTGATGGTGTTGGCAGCCTTCAACAGCATGACGCCGCCGCCGGCAACCACACCCTCTTCCACCGCCGCGCGTGTGGCGTTGAGCGCGTCATCGACGCGATCCTTGCGCTCCTTCACTTCGACTTCCGTCGCGCCGCCGACCTTGATGACGGCCACGCCCCCCGCGAGCTTGGCAAGCCGCTCCTGCAGCTTCTCGCGGTCGTAGTCGGAGGTCGTCTCCTCGATCTGCGCCTTGATCTGGCCGACGCGCGCCTCGATGTCCTTCTTCTTGCCGGCGCCGTCGACGATCGTGGTGTCGTCCTTGGTGATGGAGACGCGCTTGGCACGGCCCAGCATGTCGAGCGTGACGTTCTCGAGCTTGATGCCAAGGTCCTCGGAGATCGTCTGCCCGCCGGTCAGCACCGCGATGTCCTCGAGCATGGCCTTGCGGCGGTCGCCGAAGCCCGGGGCCTTGACGGCCGCGACCTTCAAGCCGCCGCGCAGCTTGTTGACGACCAGCGTCGCCAGCGCCTCACCCTCGACCTCTTCGGCGATGATGAGCAGCGGCTTACCCGACTGCACCACGGCCTCGAGCACGGGCAGCAGCTGCTGCAGGTTTGAAAGCTTGCTCTCGTGGATGAGGATGTAGGGATCCTCCAGATCGGCGATCATCTTTTCGGCGTTGGTGACGAAGTAGGGCGAGAGATAGCCGCGGTCGAACTGCATGCCTTCGACGACGTCGAGCTCGGTATCGAGGCCCTTCGCCTCCTCGACCGTGATCACGCCCTCGTTGCCTACCCTCTGCATCGCTTCCGCGATCATGGCGCCGATCGCCTTGTCGCCGTTGGAGGAGATGGTGCCCACCTGGGCGATCTCGCCCGAGTTCTTGACCTTCTTAGTGCGCTTCTGGATTTCCTCGACGACCTGCGCGACGGCCTTGTCGATGCCGCGCCGCAGGTCCATTGGGTTCATGCCGGCGGCCACGGCCTTGAGACCTTCGCGCACGATCGACTGGGCGAGGACGGTGGCGGTCGTCGTGCCGTCGCCGGCAAGGTCGTTCGTTTTCTGCGCAACCTCGCGCACCATCTGCGCGCCCATGTTCTCGAACTTGTCCTCGAGCTCGATCTCCTTGGCGACCGTCACGCCGTCCTTGGTCGTGCGCGGCGCGCCGAACG
>CAYUBZ010000134.1:0-6604 GCA_964443205.1 uncultured Hyphomicrobium sp.
AAAGTTGCGGTTCGCCTGCGGACCCTTGGTCTTGAGCTCCTCGATTGCGTCCATGGCATCCTTGCGGATGTGCGCCAGCTCGAAGGTCTCAGCCGACAAGATGACATCGCGCAACGGCACGGCGACCTTGTCCGGCTGATGGGGAAGCGACGTCTTGAGGTAGCCCAAGAGGTCCAGATCGCGCGAGGCGTTCTGCGCCAAGGTCCACTTCACCATGCTGCCGATGGTCAGCTTCTCCACGTCGTCCTTGTTGGCGGTCCAGGCCAGCGCCCTGACGAGGCGCTGAATGGGCTCGGAGGAGCCGGTGGCAAAGTAATAGCCCCAGTTGGCGTCCACGGCGATCGGACTGTCGAGCGGCAGCTCTCTCAGGATCTCCATCTTGCCGTACAGGTAGCGCTCGATGACGACCTTGCGCGCCGGCATGCGCTCGACGAACTTGCCCATCAAGTCCTTCCATTCGGAAAGGCCCGAGTAGGCGATGGCCTTCACGACGACGATCTGATCGGGCGGCGGCATCGGGAACATCTCGGCGATGAGCTTCTCCGCCTTGTCGGGATTGGCGCCGATGACGCCGGCGACGAAGCCCACATAGATGCCGGCCTGCTCGATGTCTTTCAGCAGTCCCATCTCGCGCATGGCCTTGACGGCCTCGGGCAGGCGCTCGGGCTGCGGGTTGTGACGGTACCCGTTGATCCACTGCAGGACCTGCTCGGCCTGGGTGAACCCGCGCTCCTTCTTCGCCTTGCGCTTGGCGTCGGCCGTCAGCGGCAGCGACACGACGGCGAGGGCGGCGACAACGAGCGCCCCCCAACGTACGAAACGGCTCCACCGCGCGGTCACGTGCGCTTCCTTCCCCAAAGGATGTGGTCTGCTTTCCCTGGCGATCCGGACCCGGGCAAAACCAGAAGAAAAGCTCGTGTTGTCAATTTGATGGCAACGGCCCGGAGCCCGTCCAATTTCGCCCCTCAAAGCGTCAGGACGATGTTGCCGACGTGGCTTTCCTCCATGCGGGCGTGGGCCTTGGCGGCCTCGGCGAGGGGGAAGGTGGCATCCATCACGATGCGGATCCGGCCCTCGGCAACGAGCGGCAAAGCCTTCTCCTCCACGGCCCGCGCGATGGCCGCCTTTACGTCATTGGAGCGGATGCGCAACGTCGAGCCGGTGAGCGTCAGGCGCTTGAGCATGACGCGGATCAGGTCGATCGTCACTTTCGAGCCCTTCTGAAAAGCGATGTTGACGAGGCGCCCGTCGTCGGCGAGCGAGCGGATGTTGCGCTCCACGTAATCGCCGCCGATGATATCGAGAATGAGATCGACGCCGCGCCCGCCCGTCTCGGCCTTGACGACCTCGGCAAAGTCCTCCGCGTTGTAGTCGATGGCGCGCGTGGCGCCGAGCTCACGGGCGATCTCGCACTTTTTGGGCGAGCCGACGGTGGTGATCACTTTCGCGCCGAAAACGTGCGCGAGCTGGATGGCCGCGACGCCGATGCCGCTGGTGCCGCCGTGCATCAAGAACCACTCGCCGGCTTTCAGTCCGCCGCGCTCAAAAACGTTGTGCCAGACGGTGAAGAAGCTTTCCGGAATGGCGGCAGCCTCGGCCATGCCGAGGCCTGCGGGGACCGGCAGGCAGGACGAGGCCTCGGCGAGGCAGTATTCGGCGTAGCCGCCGCCGTTGACGAGGGCCATCACCGGGTCGCCAACCTTGAAGCGCTGCATGCCCTCGCCCGCCGCGGCCACCGTGCCGGCGACCTCCAGGCCCGGGATCTCGGAGTGTCCCTTGGGGGCCGGATAAAGGCCCAGGCGCTGCATGATATCGGGCCGGTTGACACCCGCCGCCGCCACTTTGACGAGCAGCTGCCCCGCGCCCGGCTGCGGCACCGGCAGCGTCACAGGTTGCAGCACCTCCGGGCCGCCTTTGTCCGCGATGGCGATGGCCGTCATGGAGGAGGGCGGTGCCGTCATCGTTAATCCTTTCTTTCGCGCAAGACCGCACTGATGCCCGAGCGCAGCGGCCGAGACAAGCCTGCGGTGCCCCGCCCGGCGGCTTGTGGACGGAGCGCGGTTGTCGCAAAGTTAGCGGAACGGCACGACCGGCGGGCGCTGACAAGTAGGAGCTGGCCCATGGATTGGGACGAGATCAAGCCCAAGGCCGCCGCGGGCGCGACGATCGGCGAGAACCTCACGACGCTGTCGGTCGCCGAGCTCGAGGCACGGATCGCCGATCTGGAGCAGGAGATCGCGCGGGTGCGCGCGGAGCTCGACACCAAGCGGCGCCACGAGGATGCCGCCAGCGCGCTCTTCAAGCGTTAACGAGCCCTTCCTTGCGATGCGACAAAGCGCGGTTCGCGCCGCCGGGCCAAAGCGGCACAAAATCGCGGCACACGTGTCCCGCAAACGTAACCGGGAGGCCGAGCGCGAGGCCGTCCGCGTTAACGATTTGTTAGGGTTAGGGGGGTAACTTCCCGTTATCCAGTCATCTGGATCCTGAGTGGCACTCGCCGCTCTGTTTGACGCCTCCCTGTTGACTTCAGAGCCGCTGCAAAGCGGCTCTTTTTTTGCATCAACAAAAACCGTGGGCGATCGCCCCGCTTTTGGCCATGTTGTTAACTATGGCCTGGCAGGGTGAGAGCATGGTAAAGATAAACCTCGGGTGAGTGAGTGTGTCAGATCGTGTCATGAGCAACAGTTCACGTGTCGAGAGCACCCTAGCGTCGCGGAACGTCACCGTCTCGTTCGGAGAGCGGTTCCAGGCATCAGAGCAGTTCGATCAGGTCTTCAAGGAAGGCATGGCGCTCGTGGAGCGCACCGCCGCCTATCTGGAAGGCCCAGGGCGGACCGAAGCCAAGCGCCTCAAAGCCCCCGCCAACGTCCTCTACGCCACCGAGAGCATGCGGCTGACGACGCGGCTGCTCGACCTTGCATCCTGGCTGTTGATCCGCCGGGCCATCAAGGAAGGCGAGATGAGCGAGGCCGAAGCCCAGAACAAGCGCAAGAGCGTCAGCTTGCAGGGCGCCGCCAAGGCGTCTCACGTCCAAGGGCTGACCACGCTGCCCGAGGGGCTGCAGGACCTTATCGGGGAAAGCTACGCGCTGAATGAGCGTATCGTGCGGCTCGACCGCGCCTTGAGCGTCAAGCTCGACGATGTCGGCTCCGAGCCCGTGCTATCGAACCCGGTCGGCATCCAGATGGACCGTCTGCGCGTGGCCTTCGGCAACTGACTCCGTGCGAGGCTTGGAGTTGCCTATCAATCAACAAGCCCGGCCGATGACGGCCGGGCTTGTTTGCATTTCCGAACAGCGAAGCGCCGTTATTGTCAGAACAAACCCTCGAACTTCTTCTTGAAGCGCGACAGGCGCCCGCCGCGGTCGGTCAGGCGCTGATCGCCGCCGGTCCACGCGGGGTGCGACGTGGGATCGATTTCGAGGTGAAGCTCGTCACCCTCCTTGCCGTAGGTCGAGTAGGTGATGAACTCGGTGCCATCGGTCATCACCACCTTGATCTGATGGTAGTCGGGGTGCAGATCGGGATCGGTCTTCATGGGTTGTCTCGCAATGGCCTGGGCCCGGTCCGGGCGCAAGCGCGCCGCACCTGGGCGGCACCTCAGTATTGGGAGCGGCCTCTATAGTCGAGATGCACCAAGCGCACAAGCCGGTGGCCCAAAGGTCGAAAAGGGACGCGTCCCGATGCCCCTTGAGCGCGCCGGGCCCGTCGGGCATGGTCCGCCACGGACCCGCCCGTCAGGCTGAGCCCGGGCCGAGCCCCGATCGACCCCCCCGCTCGAGCCCCCGATCGAGCAAAAGGCCACGAGAGAGCATTTGAGACTTTGAGCCGCCAGACCACAGGACTGGACACCGAAACCGGCAGCGCACCGCACCGCGCCTTGGCCGGCGGGGGCGAGGAGCCGCAAGACCGAAAGATCTCGCTGCGCCCGCTTCTGGCGCTGCGGCCCTATATCTTGCGCCATCCCGGAACGCTGACGCTGGCCGGCATCGCCCTGCTCGTCTCCGCAACGGCGATGCTTGTCATACCGCTGGCGGTGCGGCGCGTGATCGACCTGGGCTTCGGATCGAAGGACGGGCTGTTCGTCGACCGCTATTTCGCCATGCTGGTCGTCATCGGGCTCATCCTCGCGGTGGCCAGTGCCGCACGCTTCTATTATGTGAACTGGCTCGGCGAGCGTGTCGTCGCCGACCTGCGCTCAGACGTCTTCCACCACATCGCGGGCCTCGGACCGGCGTTCTTCGAAAAGACGCACTCGGGCGAGGTGATGAGCCGGCTGACGGCCGACACGACGCAGATCAAGGCCGTCGCGGGGTCGTCGCTCAGCCAGGCCCTGCGCAGCGCCATCATGCTCGTAGGCGCGCTCGTCATGATGTTCGTGACAAGCGCCAACCTGTCCCTGCTGGTGCTGCTTGCCATTCCGGTGATCGTGGTGCCGCTGATCGCCTTCGGACGGTTGGTCCGGCGCCTGTCGCGCCGCGCGCAGGACACCCTCGCTGAGGCTTCGGCCTACGCGGCGGAGAACCTGAGCGCCGTGCGCACCATGCAGGCGTTTGCGCACGAGGAGGTCGCCTCGCGGCGCTACAGGGCTGCGGTCGAGCGCGCCTTCGATGCCGCGAGAGAGCGCATGCGGGCCCGCGCCGCGCTGACCGCACTCGCCATGTTCCTCGTCGTTGCGAGCATCACCGGCGTGCTGTGGTTCGGCGCCGCGTCCGTGATCAACGGAGGCATGACCGCCGGACGGCTGGGGCAGTTCGTCCTCTATGCCGTGTTTGCAGGCGCCGCCTTCGCCCAGGTCTCCGAGGTGTGGGGCGAGGTAAGCCAGGCGGCGGGTGCCGCCGAGCGCCTCACAGAACTGCTGACGGTGGTGCCGGAGATCCGCTCTCCCGCCCATCCAACGGCGCTGCCGGTTCCGGCGCGCGGCGAGATCGAGCTCACAAACGTGCGCTTCGCCTACCCCGACCGCCAGGCCGCAGCCCTCAACGGCGTATCGTTCCACGTGAAGTCGGGTGAGACCGTGGCCCTCGTCGGCCCGTCGGGAGCGGGCAAGACGACCATTTTCAATTTGCTGCTGCGCTTCTTCGACCCGACCTCCGGCGAGGTCCGCATCGACGGGGTTCGCGTCTGCGATGCCGACCTCGCAGCGTTGCGGGCGCGCACCGCGCTCGTGGCGCAGGACGTGGCGCTGTTCGCCGACACGATCGCCGAGAACATTCGCTACGGGGTGCCCGATGCCAGCCTCGAGGCCGTGCAGCAGGCGGCGGCTGCGGCGCAGGCCGACGAGTTCATCCGCGCGCTGCCTGCCGGCTACCAGACGCGGCTCGGCGAGCGCGGCATATCGCTGTCCGGCGGCCAGCGTCAGCGCATCGCCATTGCCCGCGCGATCCTCAAGGATGCCCCCATCCTGCTGCTGGACGAGGCGACGAGCGCGCTCGATGCAGAAAGCGAAGCGCTGGTGCAGCGGGCACTGGAGCGCGTCATGAAGGGCCGCACCACGCTCGTCATCGCCCACCGCCTCGCCACCGTGCAGAAGGCCTCTCGCATCCTGGTGATGGACAAGGGGCGCATCGTCGAGCAGGGCACGCACACCGAGCTGGTCGCGAAGGGCGGTCTTTACGGGCGGCTTGCCGAGATGCAGTTCGCGGCCGAGGCCGCGGAATAGGCCCTGTCGCGCCGCAGCCGTTGAGCTCTCGGCACGGGCAACCCATCGAACAACCAACATTGTAGAACGTTCTTACCCATCTTAGCTGGATGCTAAGGCTGCCTCTTAGCTGGATGCTAAGACTGAGCGTGCACGCTGAGCCCGACGGCACCCTGCGTCCGCCGGGTCCAAAACAAAGTCAAAAAGCTGAGGGAGAGTAGGACCCATGGCCACACCATCGGACAATGCAGTGACGGCGAGCGGTCCCTCGGGAGGCGATCGCGGCCCCACACCCTTCTGGGTTTGGCTCCTTGTGCTCGGGCTCGGCGCGCTGGCGGTCTATGGCGGTTATACGGCCCTTTCCAATTACCAGCGCTACTACGACACCGAGACCCTCCGCCAAGCGCTGGCAAGGGACAAGGATCGGCTCGAGGCGAACGTCGCCGACTTGAAGCAGCAGCTGGAGCAAGCCGACAAGGCGAAGAGCGAGGCGGAAGCCGCGCTCAAGCAGTCGCGCGCCGACACTGAGACCGCCTCGGGTCAGATCAACGATCTGCAGGGCCAAATCAGCGCGCATCAGGCGAAGCTCAAGACGATGGAGAGCGCGCTCGCGGCCGCGGAGAGCAATGCCAAGCAGGCCGTCGACGCCAAACAGGGGCTGGAGAAAGAGGTCGAGGGCCTCAAGAGCCGGCTCAACGAGATTCAAACAAAGCTCGATGGGGCCCTCTCTGACCTCACGCAGGCTCAGCAGCAGAGCCAGAGCAAAAAGCCGGCGCCGTGAGCAGGGCGGGAGCTCTCGCGTCCTACCTGTTCGTCAGCTTGAGCTCGATGCGGCGGTTCTGCTGCAGGCTCGCCTCGTCGGTGCCGGTCGTCAGCGGCCGGAACTGGCCGTATCCCGCCGCGACCAAACGCGTGGGATCGACGCCACGGCTGATCAGGTAGCGCACCACCGAGATCGCGCGCG
>CAYUBZ010000135.1:0-6586 GCA_964443205.1 uncultured Hyphomicrobium sp.
GGGGAAGGCCTTGGCGCGATGCGCGAGCCCGACCGCGGTCAGGGCCTCTACGGCGTGATTGGGCGGATCGACGACCGGGGCCGCGCGTACATCGAGCGCTAGCAGAACGTTCTCGCTGGCGGTCATGGTCGGGAACAGGTTGTAGCCCTGGAACACGAAGCCCACGTGCTTGCGCCGGATGTTGGCGAGCCCTTCCGCGTCGAGGCCTTGGGTCGTGTTGCCCGCGACGTTGAGGTGCCCCTCGGTCGGCGACAAGATGCAGCCCAGGATCGAAAGCAACGTCGTCTTGCCTGAGCCCGAAGGGCCCATCAGGAGCGTCAGCTCGCCCGCGCGCAGCTTGAGGTCGATGCCTTTGAGGGGCTTCACCTCGTGGTCGCCGGAGCCGAACACTTTGACGATGCCCTTCGCCTCGAGGAGAATGTTGGGCGCGGTCTTGGTTTCAACTGCGTCGTTCATCTGCTGAACACTCCTGCAGGATCGATGCGCGTCACCTTGAAGATGGCGGAGATCGCGGCAATCACACACATTCCGATCGTCAAGGCGAAGAGCAGCACGGCAAGACCCGGCGTCATGACGATCAGCAGCGTGGTGTCCTTCGACGCCCATATGACGATGAGGCTCAAGATCATTCCGACGCCATAGCCGAGCACGGCGCTCATGAGGGCCTGGATCAAGATGACCTTGTGGATATATCCCGCCGAGGCGCCGAGCGCGCGCAGGGTCGCGAACTCGTTCAAGTGGTCCTTGGTGCTCGAGTACAGCGTCTGGGCGACGATGACGATGCCGACGATCATGCCGAGCGCGGCGCCGGCAATGAGCGCTGCGCCGGCTCCCGTCTGGAACAGCCAATAGTCGACGCTACGCTTGCGGAACTCGCCCTGTGTCAGGACCTCCCGGTCTTGCAGGCGTTCGGTGAGCTCGGCGCGCACCGCCTTGGGATCGGCCCCGGGGGCAAGCTGGACAAGGGTGTAGGAGGCTTGGTTGGCGCCGGCATCGAGAAGCATTCTTGCTCTCGGCAGCGACGTGAAGACGTAGGGCAGCGTCGTGAAGGAGCGAATGCCGTGCGTCACCGCGCCGACCTGCACCCGCGTGTTGTTCATCTCGGCGAGGTCGCCCTTCTTCTTCACGCCGAGGTCGGTGAAGTAGGTGTCGTCGACGGCGACGGCGAAGGGCGCGTCGAGCTCGGCGATGCTGCCATCGGTGATGTTCCAGGGCTTGAGCGAGCCGTTCTTCTCGTCCGACCCGACGAGCAGCACCGCTGTCGTCCCGCCTTTGGGCTTGCGCCAGGCGGCAAAGCCGACGACCAGGTCCTCGGCGCCGGCGACGCCGGGTGTCGACAAAACGGCATACTTCTCGTGGCCGATCAGCAGCGAGGGATCGTCGAAGCTCTTGGTGCCGAACGGCACGACCCACAGATCGCCCTTCGATTGGTCGAGCATGGCGGCGATCATGCGCTCCGAGCCGATGTAGAGGCCGCACTGCACGGCAACGAGCACCACCGAGAACACGATGCCGATCAGGGTGACGGCCAGGCTCAGGCGATCGTGAAAGAGATTCCGGTAGGCGAGCTTGGCCGCCATCTTGACGAGCTTGGGCTTGCCCGCCAGGTCACCCCCCATCGGGGTCGCCATTGTTTCGGTCTTCGCCTGCATCGCTTGTTCCCTCGTCCCCGGAAAATATCCGCGGCGGTTGATGGCTGTCGTTCGCAAGTCTCGATCCCGGCCATCGGGCCGGGATCGAGAGAGTGTCATGAACCTGCGAGCCGGCCAAGTCGGCTCCTGTTTGGTTAGTGCCGGCTCACTCGCAAGGCACCGAGAGCGTCATGCCCACGGCGGGGAAGAACTTCTTGCAGTCGAGCTTGTTGGCGGCCTTCTGCCCGTTTGCGGGCTCGGTCTCGGGGACCTCTGCCACAACCTTAGCGGGCTCGGCCGTCGGCTCGCTGCTGTGGATCGACGCCGTCTCCTCGACCGGCTCAACCGCCGCCGTGGAGATGGACGAGTTCTCGTTCTCGGCAGCCGTGTCGATGACCTTCGGCTCCGGGATCGGCGGGATCTCGACCTTGGCGACCTCCTCCGTCGAGGGGCTCGGCTTCTTCTTGGTCACGTAGACCTTCTCTTTGACCCTGCGGCGCGGGTGGTGACGCGCCTTCCAGCGGCGGTGCCGACGCTCGTAGCGGTGATGGTGGCTCATGGCACCGATGGCGCCGAGCGCCAAGCCGACGGCGAGGCGTCCCTTCCACCCGGCCTGGGCGGGAGCTGTCGGAGTCAGCATAGCGCCGACCGCGAATACCAGGGTCGCGATTGCGATCAGGAACTTATTCATGTCGTTCTCCTTCGAGGTCTCGTCCGCATCGTGTGATCCATGAGACCGATCATCGGCGCGTTGGCCGGATGGTGCTGTTCCGGAGGGAACAGGCGCAAAATCTCCAAAAACTCGTGAGTGGACGATCCCGGTCCAGCGACCGGGATCGCGCCGTCTCGCGAGATCACTCGCAGGGCACCGTCAGCGTCATGCCCACGGAGGGGAAGAACTTCTTGCAGTCGACCTTCTTGCCCGCATTGGGCGCATCGACGGTCGCGGTTGCGGTCGTCTCGATGTCGGCCTTGGCGGTCTCGTCGGTGGTCTCCTCGGCCTTCGGGAGTGCGGCCGTGCTGATGGACGAGTTCTCGTTCACCGCCGCCTTTTTGGCGGGCTGGGCCTCGGACGCATCCTCGACCTTGGCGACATCGGCGGTCTTGGCGGCCGGCGTCTCTTCGGTGACGTGAACTTTCGACTTCACCTTGCGCCGCACGTAGTGATGGCGACGGCGACGCGGCTGGTGATAGCCGCCGGAGTTGCCGTGGGCGGTGAAATAGGGGAGCGGGCCGCCGAAGCCGAGCCGAACCTTAAGGCCGCCGGCCTGCGCCGCCGAAGCGAACAGAGTGGTGGCGGCAAGCATCGCGGTGGCGAGCGCGAGCAGTATCTTGTTCATGGCGTCCTCCAATTGAGTGGCCGTGCTTGTCATCTCTTGAGGCCGACCATGGCCCGGGGCGCTGGGGGCTGCTGTTCCGAGGGGAACAGGTCGGCCGGTAACGGCAATTTTCTGATCGCCGGCCCAAACAGCACTCGATCCCGGTCTTGCGACCGGGATCGAGGCGTGTCGTCAACTTGCGGCTGGGCTTACTGGCAAGGCACGGTGAGCGTCATGCCGACGGAGGGGAAGAACTGCTTGCAGCCCACGTCCTTGGCGACCGCGACCTTCTCTTCGGTCTTGGCGGGCTCGGTCTTGGCAACCTTGCCGTCGAGCGTGGAGATCGAGGAGTTCTCGTTCTCGATGACCGCGGTCTTGGTCTCGACCTTGGCCTCGGGCTCTGCCTTGGCGACGCTGACCGAGCTGGCGGCCGGCTTGCTGGCAACGTGCACCTTCCGCTTCACGCGCCGGCGGACCGAGCGGTAGGAGTGCCGGCGGTAGGAGCGGAAATAGCCTCCGCCACATCCGGCCTTCTCGAGGGTGGAGAAGCCGGCCGGCACGTTGAGGCGCGCATTGAAGCCGGCCTCGGCACCGGACCCGAACAGGGCGGTTACGGCGAAGAAGGCGGCGGCGACGGCGATCAGCAACTTGTTCATGGCTAGTCTCCAAGGGTTTGTGTTCGTCTTGAAGCTGATCATGGCCGCGGCGGCCCCCCGGCGCTGTCTCGGCGGTTACAGGCTTAAATTTTTTCGATTTTTTTCCGGGGAGCCCGCCCAGCGGCCGTTTGCCCCCATTGGGGGCCGAAAGGTCCTGAGCCCCGGAATCAAGCGATCCCGGTCGCTGGACCGGGATCGCGGCAGTTTCGGCAGTCTGTGGTGCGGGCTTACTCGCAGGGCACCGAGAGCGTCATGCCCGCCGAGGGGAAGAACTTCTTGCACCCGACGTCGCGGACCTCGGCGACCTTCTCGGCCTTGTCGGTCTCGACCTGGGCAACCGCGCCGTCGACCGTGGAGATCGAGGAATTCTCCATCTCGGTAACCTGGCTGGGGGCCTCCGGCTCGACCTTGGCAACGCTGACGGGCTTGGATACGGGCTTCTTGGCAACGTGGACCCTGCGCTTCACGCGGCGCTTGGCGTGGTGGGCCTCCCGGTACTCCTGATGGCTGGAGTGCAGGGCCTGAAGGGCCAAAAAGGTATGGAAGGCGCGGTGAAAGCCGTGCCCGCCGCCGGCTTCGGCTGCGGAGCCGAACAGCGTGGGGATGGCAAGAAGGGTGGCGGCGAGGGCGATCAGCTGCTTGTTCATGTCGGGCTCCACGGGTTTGGTGTTTGTTTGTGAGGCCCAACATGGCCTGTGCGCCGCCGCCGCGCTGTCTCGGAGGGAACAGGGTGGGCTTTTTCGGATTTTTTCTGAGCCGCGGCCGCACGGGCGCCGGTTTCTGGGGGGCTGCGGGGGGCGATGCGGCGATGCGAAACAATCTGGGGGCGCCGCTTTGGGCTGCCCGAGGTGCGCCGAGCCTGCTAGAATGCCCCGCCGGGCCAAGGTTCGCGGTCCTCGCAGGGCGTGACTTGCGCACACGGCAGTTGCCAAATTCGCTCGAACTGACGTAACGCTGCCGCATCATCGCTTCCGGACACGCGAAAAACGCATGCGCCTCAACAAGTCCACCAGCTACGCCGTTCGCATCCTCATCGACTGCGCCAAGTCCGGAGACCGGCTGATCAAGGTCGCCGACATCGCCGCGCGGCTCGATATCACCCAGCAGAACGCCTTCAAGATCGTGCATTTGCTGTCGCGGGCCGGCTTCCTGGCCTCGGTTCGCGGCCGTCACGGCGGCGTGCGCCTGGCGCGGCCGGCGGCCAAGATCCGCATCGGCGACGTGGTCCGGGCCATCGAATCGCCCGATCTCGACGGCAAAGGGCCGGGCCGGCACACCAGCCTCAACCGGATCGTCGACGACGCTCTGGAGGCCTTTGTCAGCGTGCTTGACCAGCATACGCTGGCCGATATGGCCGAGGCCAACCAGGTTGCCGCCGAGGCCCCGCAGGGAGGGCGCTCGGGCAAGACAGCCTTGCGCGGGGGCGCCTCCGCCCGCACGCGGCGCGGACCCCAGCAGGCCGTCGCCCGCTGATCGCCAATCCATCCAATCTTTAACGGTGCGGCATGGGGGTCTCTTGACAGGGCCCCCGAACCCTTCAAAACTTGAAATTGAACTTCCATATTAAGGGCCTGGGGTTGTAAGGCCTGTCCCTGAGACGAGTGAAGAATGAGGAACCAACGCGCAAGCTTGATGGTCGAGGTCGCTGGAGACGTTCTCCACGCGGCGCGCCTCGCGTTGGCGATCCGCGCAAGGAGCACCCGATGATCGTCTGCTCCTGCACAGTCATTTCCGATCGGGATATCGAGACCGCGCTGCTCGAGATCCTCAATCAGCCCGATGCGCCAATCCCGACTCCGGGCATCGTCTATCGGCATCTGCAAAAGCGCATGAACTGTTGCGGCTGCGCGCCGCTGGCGGTCGAGACGATCTACAACAAGGTCGACGAGCTGGAGAAGAAGGGCTTGATAGCGCCCAACGTTTGCGAGTCGACGCGCAGCAAGCTGTTGGAGATCTCCACCTGGCGCCCGCGGGTGCGCGACACGTCGACGGACGCATCTCCTGCTGCAATCCAGCCCCTGGATGGTTCTCGCAAGGTTGCCTGAGCGTCGGCTCGGTAATTTTTGAGTGGCATCCCACGCATTCTCCAACCACAATCAGCCCGCGGTCTCAGCCGAGGCACGCCTTCTGAGTCAAAACGCGGTTAGCCCGCCGTTCAACTCAGCATTCCTACCTAGTAATTCCGCCAGGCACGGAGGGCAGCCATGAAGGGCAATAAAGAAGTTATCGAGGCATTGAACCACGCGCTGAAGCTCGAGCTCGGCGCGGTCAATCAGTACTGGCTGCACTACCGCCGGCTCGACGATTGGGGTTTCACCAAGCTCGCCAAGAAGGAGCGCGCCGAGTCCATCGAGGAGATGAACCACGCCGACAAGCTGATTACCCGCATCATCTTCCTCGAAGGCCTGCCGAAGATGCAGGAGATCGCGCCCTTGATGATCGGCGAGAGCCTCCAGGAGGTCCTCGAGTGCGACCTGAAGGGCGAGTACATCGCGCAGGAGTACTACACCAAGGCCCGCGAGATCTGCCGCTCGCACAAGGACTACGTGTCGATGGAGCTGTTCGAGGACCTGCTGGAGGACGAGGAAGGCCACATCGACTTCCTCGAGACGCAGCTCGATCTGTTGAAGAGCGTCGGCATCCAGAACTACGGCCAGCTGCAGGCCGATCCCGCCAACGAGGTCGAGGGCAACGCCGACTAGCGCGACGCTTTGTTAGACTCCGTTCCGGTCCGCTTCGAGCGCGCGGAAGTGCCCGCGCTTCTGCAGCCACATCAACAGCGCCAGCGACGGCAGCGCGATGAGCGTGGTTGCCACGAAGTAGAGCGGCCAGCCGAGCGTTTGCGCGGCAAACCCCGTGCCTGACGAGAACAGCGTGCGCCCGGTCGAGGCGAGCGCCGTCAGCAGCGCGTACTGCGTCGCCGTGTGCAGCGGGTTGCGGCACAGCGCGGAGAGGTAGGCGACGAAGATCACCGTGCCGA
>CAYUBZ010000136.1:0-6523 GCA_964443205.1 uncultured Hyphomicrobium sp.
TTCATCGACGAGATCCACCGCTTCAACCGCGCGCAGCAGGACAGCTTCCTGCCGCACATGGAGGACGGCACCATCACGCTCGTCGGCGCCACGACCGAGAACCCGTCCTTCGAGCTCAACGGCGCTCTTCTCAGCCGCGCTTCCGTGCTCGTCTTCAATCGATTGGACGAGACAGCGCTGCAAGAGCTCTTGGTGCGGGCGGAAGCTGAGGAGGGCCGTCCGCTTCCCCTTGATGCTGACGCGCGCGAGGCGCTCGTAGGCATGGCCGACGGCGACGGGCGCACGGTGATCAACCTCGCCGACGAGGTGTTTGCAGCCGTTGCGCCGGGCTCCGCTCCAATAACCCGTGCGGTGCTGACGAGCCTCGTGCAACGGCGCGCGCCGCTCTACGACAAGTCGCGCGAGGGGCACTACAACCTGATCAGCGCGCTGCACAAGGCGGTGCGCGGCTCCGATCCCGACGCCGCACTCTACTGGCTGGCGCGCATGCTCGACGGCGGCGAGGACCGGCTCTTCCTGGCGCGGCGGCTGGTACGCATGGCGATCGAGGATATCGGGCTCGCCGACCCGCAGGCCGTCGTGCAGGCGCTTGCCGCCAAGGACACCTTCGATTTTCTCGGCAGCCCCGAGGGCGAGCTGGCGCTGGCGCAGGCGACGATCTACCTGGCGACGGCGCCCAAGTCGAATGCGGGCTATATGGCCTACAACGCGGCGATGCGGGCGGCGAAGGAGCACGGCAGCCTGATGCCGCCCAAGATCATCCTCAACGCGCCGACCAAGCTGATGCGCGAAGAAGGATATGGCGCGGGCTACGCCTACGACCACAGCACTGAGGAAGCCTTCTCGGGCCAGAACTATTTCCCCGACGAGATGGAGAGCCGTCCGCAGTTCTATAATCCGCCCGACCGCGGCTTCGAGCGCGAGATCAACAAGCGGCTTGCGCATTGGGCGAAGCTGCGGGCCGAGCGCTCTTCGAAACGCTAATTTTTCAACTCCTTCTTGTGGGCATGTGATGCAAACGATCCTCATCTCAGGCGCCGGTATTGCCGGGCCGACGCTGGCCTACTGGCTCATGCAGCAAGGCATCACCCCGACCATCGTTGAGCGCGCGCCGCACCTGCGCACCGGCGGCTACGTGATCGACTTCTGGGGCCTCGGCTACGACGTCGCCGACAAGATGGGGCTTTTGCCCGCGCTCGAACGTGAGGGCTACGTCGTGCGTGAGCTGCGTCTCGTCGATGAGCACGGGCGCCGGGTCGGGGGCTTCGACGCGAGCGTATTCGGCACCCTCACCGGCGGCCGCTACGTGAGCCTTGCGCGCAGCGAGCTGGCCAAGCTCCTCTACGAGAGGATCGCCGGCCGCTGTGAGGTCAGGTTCGGAGACACCATCACTGGTATCGACGATCAGAGCGACGGCGTGCGGGTCGCCTTCCGCAATGCGCCCGAGCAGCGTTTCGATGCCGTGATCGGCGCCGACGGCCTGCATTCGGAGGTGCGCCGGCTGGTGTTCGGCCCGCAGGAGCGGTTCGAAAGGTACCTCGGCTACACGGTTGCGGCCTTCCAGGCCGAGGGCTACCGGCCGCGCGACGAGCTCGTCTACCTGAGCTACGCCATTCCCGGCCGCCAAGTGGCGCGCTTCGCCATGCGCGGCGACCGCACCATGTTCCTCTTCGTATTTGCCGCCGACCAGCCACCCGATGTCGACCCGCATGACATCGCAGCCCAGAAGGCCCTGCTCAAGGCAACCTTCGGCGATGCCGGCTGGGAGTGCCCGCAGATCCTCGCGGCCCTCGATGGGACCGACGACCTCTACTTCGACCGCGTCAGCCAGATCCAAATGGACGCCTGGTCGAAGGGACGCGTGGCCCTTGTCGGCGACGCGGCCTTTTGCGTGTCGCTGCTCGCCGGTCAAGGGACGGCGCTCGCCATGGGGGCCGCGTATGTCCTGGCGGGTGAGCTTGCCCATGCGCGAGCCGCGCCCGAGGCGGCGTTCCAGCGCTACGAGGCGCTCATGAGGCCCCTGATCGCCGTAAAGCAGAAGGCGGCCCGGCAATTCGCCTCCGGCTTTGCGCCTAAGACGCAGCTCGGCCTCTTCGTGCGCAACCAGATCACCAAAGCTTTCGCGATCCCCTTTGTTGCCAAGCTCGCGGTGGGGTCGAGCCTCATCGACCGCATCGACGTGCCCGATTATGACCGGGGCGGAAAAGCCGCATAAAGCGGCCCTTTTGGGCGACGACTGGCTCCTTGGCCCGCGTCCCCCTATACTGCTCAGGTAAGGGTGGAGTTGTGTCGAGGGGCAGTCAGATGGTGCAGTTCGTCGATCTGTGGCGGGGGCATCCCATCAACGAGTCGGTGTCGACGCCGTGCATCGCGCCCCATAACCTGACCAACATGGAAGGCCAGCAGGTCTACATGGGCTTTCCCGTATTTCACAATCAGTGTGCGATCCGCATGGGCGTTGCGCTGCGGCGCGCCGGTGTGACACCGGGTCAGCTCAGTGGCTGCACCAGCTGCTCCGTTCACCCGGTCGAGGACATGCACTACGTCCGCGCCAACGAGCTGGCCAGCAGGATTGCCTCGGCGAGCATTCCGGGCGTGGGACCGGTGGAGAAGTTCAAGGGCGCCGACGTGGCGCAGTATTACCCGAAGCTGTTCGGGCGCACGGGCATCATCTTCTTCCAGGACTACTGGAAGCGCTCCTCCGACAGCGACCGCCCGACCGGCGACCACATCGACGTGTGGAACGGCTACCGGTCCTCGGCCAAGTGGCTGCTCGAATGGTTCTCCTGGCTCGGCTACTACTCCAACTATGCGAACGCCGCCGAGATCTGGTTCTGGGAAGTAGAGTAAGCGGCGCGGGGGCGCCCGAGGAGGTGGGATGCGCTATGTCGTGGCCATGGCCTTTGCCGTGATCGGTGCGGCGCTTGCCGCCGTATTCGCGAGCTCGCAGGTGGCCGACTGGGTCGTCCTGCACCAGAGCTTCGAGAGCCCCGACGACGCCGATAGCATGCACATGCTGGTCTACATGGGGAGCAACGTTGTGGGCCTCCTCATCGGGTGGCTGGTGGGCTGGACCGTCGCCGGGCCGGGCGGCGCCGGCAAGCGGGCGACCTGATCCGGCTTCGTTCCCCTCGATCTTACTTTGCCGACACAACTCGTGATGGGTTTTGCGCCTTTGGCGGCCGTTTTGCGCCTTTAGCGCCTTGGGGATGGATTGTGGTCGGGCCCTTCGCTCTTTATGTGGGGGTGTGACAAGGCTAGGCCATCCCCCCATGAGTAAACCGGCCCATGAGTGAACCGGTCGCGACCATCGAGGTGAAGGGCAGCGAGGCGGGCGTGCGGCTCGACCGCTGGTTCCGCCTGCATTACCCCGAGGTCGGCTACGCCTACCTGCAGAAGCTCTTGCGCACGGGTCAGGTGCGCGTGGATAGCCGCCGGGTCGAGGCGAATGCGCGGCTGGAGGCGGGCGCGCAGATCCGCGTGCCCAAGATCGTGCAGGCGGGCAAGACCAAGGCACCCTCGGTGGTGCCGCCGCTGGGGCTATCCAAGGCCGACCGCGACCGCATCGAGCGCATGGTTCTCTACGAGGACGAGCACATCCTGGTGCTGAACAAGCCGTTCGGGCTGGCGGTGCAGGGCGGTACCGGCACCAAGCGCCATATCGACGGCATGCTGGCCGGGATGTCCGACCGCTTCGGTGACCGCCCGCGCCTCGTGCACCGTCTCGATCGCGATACGACGGGGGTGCTGCTGGTCGCCAAGCACCGCGACGCGGCGGCCAAGCTCGGGCGCATCTTCCAGACGCGGTCCGCGGCCAAGACCTACTGGGCGCTGGTCAAGGGCGTGCCGCGGCCGCACCAGGGCAAGGTCGAGGCGCCGCTCGTCAAGGCGGCCAGCCCCGAGGGCGACCGGGTGCGCAAGGCGCTGCCGGGCGAGCAGGAGCAGGCCATGCACGCCACGACGCACTACTCGGTGATCGACCGCGTGGCGAACAAAGCGGCGTGGGTGTCCCTGAAGCCGGTGACGGGGCGCCAGCACCAATTGAGGGCCCACATGGCGCTGATCGGCCACCCCATCGTCGGCGACAACAAGTACGGCGGCGACGAGAATTTGGCGGTCGAGCAGATCGAGCCGAAGCTGCACCTGCACGCGCGCCGTCTCGTGCTGCCGCACCCCTTCACCGGCGGCAAGATCGACGTGACGGCGCCGCTACCCGAGCATATGCGCGCCACGTGGGAGCTGTTGGGGCTCGATGCGGAACGCTACGAGAAGGGGGAGGGATGAAGCTCGTCATTCTCGATTGCGACGGTACCCTCGTCGATAGCCAGAACGGCATCTGCGCGGCGATGACCCACGCCTTCTCAGGCCTGGGGCTCGAGGTGCCTTCGCGCGCCGAGACGCTGGCCATTGTCGGGCTGTCTCTGCCCGAGGCGTTTGCGGCGCTGGCGCCTGCGCACGGCGACGATGTGCGCGCCGCCCTGGCGCAGCGCTACCGCACGGCCTTTCTCGAGTTGCGGCGCGATCCGGCTCTGCATGAGCCGTTGTTTCAGGGCGTGGGCGCCGCGATCGAGGCGTTCGGCGAGCGCGAGGACGTGGTGCTCGGCATCGCCACCGGCAAGTCGCGGCGCGGCATCGACCGCCTGTTCGAGCGCGAGGGATGGGCCGGGCGCTTCCACACGGTGCAGACGGCCGACGATCATCCGTCCAAGCCGCACCCGGCCATGATCCTCGCGGCCATGGCCGAGGCGGGCGTCGGCGCCGATCGTACGGTCATGGTGGGCGACACCACCTTCGACGTGGAGATGGCGGTTGCGGCCGGTGTGGGCGCTTTGGGTGTCGCGTGGGGCTACCACCCGCCCGAGGACTTGCGGGAGGCGGGCGCCCACAGCGTCATCGAGACCTGCGACGACCTCGCCGCCGGCATCGACGACTTCTTTGCGCGCCAGGAGCGGGCGGCGTGACGGCCGGCGACGAGAAGCCCGCCAAGCCGCTCAAGACACCGGGCAAGGAGCCGTTGGCGCCGCCGCTGGCAAAGCGCTTCTATAAGACCGTCACGGTCGAGAAAGTCGAGGGCGGCTTTGCGATCCTGCTCGACGGACGGCCCGTGCGCACGCCCAAGAAGCTGCCGCTCGCGGTGCCGACCCGCGGCCTCGCCGACGCCATCGCGGCGGAATGGGCCGCACAAGGCGCGCACATCGATCCGGCCACCATGCCATTGTCGAAGCTCGCTATCACCACCATCGACGGCGTGGCCCGGAACATGGCGGAGGTTGCGGCCGACATCGTCAAGTTCGCCGGCAGCGATCTGCTTTGCTACCGGGCGGAGGCCCCGGAGGCGCTGCGGGGGCTGCAGGCCGACGCCTGGGACCCGGTGTTGCGCTGGGTCGAGACGGAATTCGGGGCGCACTTCGCACTCACCCGGGGCGTCATGCCGGTTCACCAGAGCCCGGAGGCGCTGAAGTGCATCGCCGCCGCGCTTGAGCCCTACGATGCGATGGCGCTGGCAGCCCTGCACGTGATGACGACGCTCACCGGCTCGGCGATTCTGGCGCTCGCCCACGCCAGGGGGCGGCTGTCCGCGGAGGCGGCTTGGGCCGCGGCGCACGTGGACGAGGACTGGCAGATCTCGCAGTGGGGCGTCGACGTCGAGGCGGCGGAGCGCCGCGCCAAACGCTGGGTCGAGATGCAGGCCGCGAGCCGCTTCCTGGCCCTTCTCGCCGGAGATTGAGCGGCGCGCCGTGGTTTTCGCTTCGATGCGATGTTCCTGCCGGCACAGCGCCGCGACGGCTTTCCTGAGCAGCATCGGCCTTGCCCGAACCACGGGCTGAAAACCATGGAGCCGCCGATGCAACCGCACGACGCCTACGATCTCGTCATCAACATCCTCGTCCTCGTCATGATGCCGCTCATCATTTGGGCCAACCTCAGCCCGCGCGTGAGGCAGGCGCCGCTGAACGCCTATCTGTGGCGTGAGCACCCCAATCTGATGCGCGTCTCGCTGGCTTTCCTCGGCCTGCTCACGGCCTTTTCCGCGATGGAGCTTCTCATTTACTTCGGGCTCCTTCCCGCAGCCGCCGCCGATGTGACGGGGATTGTCCTCGGCCTTCCCATGCTGGTCCTCTCCTTTGTGGTCATCGGGCTCTCGGTGGGGGCGGCGCGCAAGGCGCTCCGGGAGCGGTGCAGCGTCCACAAGGAAACCTGAGGAGCTCTTCCATCTTTGCGGCTCCACCCATAGTCGTGGTGCGGCCCTGCGTTCCAACGGGCCGAGCCCCGTGCTATGAGCCGTCTCCTGATCTGGGGCGCCCGGCGGGCGCTTGCGCAAGGGACGGCCATGAAAGACATCATCGAAGAGCTGGAGAAGCGGCGGGCGGATGCCCGCCTCGGCGGCGGACAGGTGCGCATCGACGCGCAGCACAAGCGGGGCAAGCTCACCGCGCGCGAGCGCATCGAGCTGCTGATGGACGAGAGCTCCTTTGAGGAGTTCGACATGTACATCGAGCACCGCTGCACCGACTTCGGCATG
>CAYUBZ010000137.1:0-6523 GCA_964443205.1 uncultured Hyphomicrobium sp.
GATCGGAGCGGCGCCAAAAACCAGCGCCGGCGCCATCAGCGCCGCCAACATGACGCGCCGCGCCAAACCGGAGCTGCTGCCGCTGCGCGATCGCTCTACCGGGCCCGGGACTGCTACCAAGTTCAACTCCTCCCGCCGTCGGTGCTGGAAATCGTACCAGCACGAGTGTTTCTGCATTTCTTATCGGACGAATTGTTACTATGTTGCGGTAAAAGGGTATTCAAGGGGGTCCTTGTCAAGGTCCGCCCGAACTACTCGCGGACTTGTGACCTGGCGTGTCATGGCTGCGCGCAACAAGCCTCTTGCAAATCGACCCCTGATCGGCACACGTAACCTCATAACACAACAATTCTCCAAGAATCCAAGCACAGGGGCCGGCGGGCTCCAGAGGAAACGACTTGATTGTTGACCGTATCGTCGCTTTGGCGCTGGCGTTCACACTGCTCCCGGCGGCCGCCCTGGCGGAGCAGAAAGCCATCATCTTCCCCTTCGATCTCATCGATCAGCAGCAGCAGTTCGAGATCGGAATAATGCCGAAAGGCATCGATCCGGAGGAGAAGCGGCGCCTCTCGCTCATTACCGATGAGCTAACCAAGCTCATTAAGGAAAGCGGCCGCTACGAGGTGGTGGATCCCACGCCGATCGCGGCCGAGATCGAGGAGAAGTCGCCGATGTGGAAGTGCAACGGATGCGAGGACGATCTGGCCAAGAAGGCGGGCGCGGACGTGGCCTTCATCGGCACGGTGCGCAAAGCCTCCGATGTATTGTTCACGGTGAGTGTATACATTCGCGATGTCGCCAATGAGAAGGTGGTGAAGCAGGGGTCGAGCGAGATCTACGGCAATACCGACGCCATGTGGCTTCGCGGCGTTCGCTATGCGGTGCAGAGGCGGCTATTCGCGGAAAAGGGAGCCTCGCAATGATCGATCGCCGCCGCGTTCTCGTTGCCGGCGGAGCCGTGCTCGCGAGCATGGGGCTCGGTGTGTCAACGCGCGCCGCCGGGGTCGGCACGCTGCGCGTGGCGTCGTTGAAATTCGGCTCGTTGAGCTGGGTCCTGGAAACGATCCGTGCCGAGGGCATCGCCGACAAGCTGGGCCTCAAGCTCGAGATCATCGACGTGGCGACCAACCAGGCGGGGCCCGTTGCGCTTCTGTCGGGCGACGCCGACGTCATCGTCAGTGACTGGCCGTGGGCGTTGCGGCAGCGCGCGCTGGGCGAGGACGTAAAATTTGCCCCTTACTCCTCCTCTCTCGGCGCCATAATGGTCGCAAAGGGCTCCCCGATCGCCCGGCTCGCCGACCTTGAAGGAAAGAAGCTCGGTGTGGCGGGTGGCGCCATAGACAAGAGCTGGCTGCTGCTGAGGGCCTACTCGCGCAAGACGCTGGGCAAGGATCTGGATGACGCGGCCCGACCCGTGTTCGGCGCCGCGCCTCTCCTCACCGAGGAAATGCGCTCAGGCCGCCTCGACGCGGTCCTCAACTTCTGGACCTATACCGCGCGCCTCTCCGGCGCCGGCTATCGCAAGCTCATCGGCATGGACGAGGTTCTGAAGGCGCTCGGTATCGATCCCGTGCCGTCGCTGGTCGGCTTCATTTGGCGCGCGTCGACGCAACAAAAGAAGGGTCCGGCGATTGCCGCCTTCCTCGATGCGGTCACCAAGGCGAATGCCATCCTGGCCACCTCCGACAGCGCGTGGGAGCGCATAAGGGGGCTTGTGAAGCCGGCGGACGACGCCGAGTTCGCCGCGATCAAGACTTTCTACCGCGCCGGAATTCCTCCGCCCTGGACGGCGGCGGACACGCGCTCGGCCGAAAAGCTCACTCAGGTGCTCAGAGACGCCGGCGCCGGCGCGCTCATGGGCGGGGATACCAGGTTCGACCCGAAGCTCTTCCATGCTGCAGGCAGTTAAGGCGCCAGCGGAACGCATCAGGCTTGGGCGTGTCGGCTGGTCTCTCGTCTCGCTGCTGGCACTGGTGGCGATTTGGGAGGTCGCGGCGCTCATCGCGGCGAGCCGCTACCTGCCGGGCCCATGGGCCGTCGTCGAGGTCATGGTGCGCGAGGCGGAAGCCGGCGAGCTGTGGGGCAACATCGCGGCCACGCTCATCCGGGTTGCCTTCAGCTTCGTCGTCGCGATGTTCATCGGATCGGCCATCGGCATCGCGCTCGGCCGCAACCCCGGTGCCGACCGCTTCTTCGACGCTTGGCTGATCTTCTTCCTCAACCTGCCCGCGCTCGTCATCATCGTGCTCTGCTACATCTGGTTTGGGCTGACCGAGGTGGCAGCGATAACGGCGGTCGCCGTCAACAAGATCCCCAACGTCGCCGTGACCATGCGCGAGGGCACGCGCAGCCTTTCCAAAGACCTGGAGGAGATGTCACAGGTCTACCACCTGGGGTGGTGGAAGACGTTGCGCCACGTCACGATACCGCAACTCGCTCCCTATTTTGCCGCCGCCGCGCGCTCCGGCTTGGCGCTGGTGTGGAAGATCGTGCTGGTCGTGGAGGCCTTCGGCCGCTCCGACGGCGTCGGCCATCAGCTCAACATCGCGTTCCAGCTGTTCGACGTGCCCATGATCCTGGCCTACGCGTTGGCCTTCATCATTGTGGTGCAGATCATCGAGATGGTGATCCTGCAGCCGCTCATCGCGAGGGCCAACAAATGGCGCCGCTGACCCATCCGCTGTCGGTCTCGGTCCACAAGAAGCTCTTTCCGGCGGTGGGCTTGCGCAACGAGATCCTCGTGCTGAAGGACATTTCCTTCAAGGTCGAGCCCGGCTCCTTCGTGGTGATCACGGGCCCGTCCGGCGGCGGTAAGACCACGCTGCTCAACATAATCGCGGGGCTCGACAAGGACTACGAGGGCAAGATCGACTTCGGCCCTGGCGGCGAGCAGCGCCTGGCCTACGTTTTCCAGTCGCCGCGGCTGCTGCCCTGGCGCACGGTCTATGAGAACATTGCGCTGGTTCTGCCGCCCGGCGACCCGCGCCTTGCCAACATCCCCGAGCTGTTGGAGCGCGTCGGCCTGGCGGAGGCGGCGTCTGCCTATCCGGAAATGATCTCTCTGGGCATGCAGCGGCGCGCTGCGCTCGCGCGCGCGTTCGTGCTGGAGCCCGAGTTCCTGCTTATGGACGAGCCGTTCGTGTCGCTCGACGATCCGACCGCGCAAAGCTTGCGCGAGCTGCTGGTCGAGCTCTGGTCGCGTCGGCCGACGACGGTTTTGTTCGTGACCCACGACCGCGCCGAGGCCGTCATGCTCGCGACCCGCATCTTGCGCCTCTCGGGGGGCTCTGCGAGTATCGCCCAAGATGTAGCGGTGCCGCTGTCGGTTGCCGACCGGTTGAACCGCGACAAGGTGCAGGCCGAGCAGCGGCGCATCTTCGGCGACGGATAGATAGACGACAAATGGAACAGTCCTGCCGCCCGGTGAGCTTCCTCGCCAGCGTGACGTGCGAGAGCGAGGGGCGCCTGTGCGCCGCGCTCGGCGCCGACATCATCGATGCCAAGAACCCGGCAGCCGGCGCGCTGGGCGCGCTGCCGGGTGAGCGTGTGCGTGCGATCCGAGCGGCGGTGCCGGCGGGTGTGCCGGTGAGCGCGACCATTGGCGATCCAACGGGCGACCCCGATTGCGCGGCGCATGCAGCGCGCTTCATGGCGTCAGCCGGCGTCGATATCGTCAAGGTGGGCTTCTGGCCGCGGGGCGGCCAAGAGGAGACGGTGCGCCGCTTGGGCGCCCTGGCGCTGGGGCGCGTGCGCCTCGTGGCCGTGCTGCTCGTCGACCACGCGCAAAACCGGGGCCTCGACAGCCTCGACCTCGGGCTCATCGGCCCGCTGCGCGACGCGGGCTTTGCCGGCGTCATGCTTGATACGGCCGACAAACGGGCCGGCGCGCTGCCGGAGTTGCTTTCGGGCGCGGCACTCCAAGAGTTCGTTAACACTGCCCAAGGTGCGGGGCTCTTTGCGGGCTTTGCCGGGTCGCTCTGCGCAAGCCACGTGCCGCGTCTTCTGGCCTTCGCTCCCGACGTTCTCGGCTTCCGTGGCGGCTTGTGCCGCGAAGGCGCGCGCAACGCCGCGATCGATGCGCAAGCGGTGCGCGCCGTTCGCCGCGCCATTCCCAGTAACGCGGTGTCGGCAGTCGAGTCTTGCCGCGACGTGCTGCCGGGTGCTATCGCAAAGTGGCAACCGGAACGCGCGGTATGAGCAGTCAAAGCATTGGCAGCAAGATTGGGGCTCAAAGCCGCCACGATGGCGGCGCCCGCGACCGCATTTTTGTGCGAGGGTTCGTGCTGCCCGTGGCCGTCGGCGTCTATGACGAGGAGCAGGGCGTCACGCAGAAGGTGAGCTTCACGGTCGAGGCCGCGGTTGCCGCCAGCTGTGTGCCGAAAGGCGACGCCATTGCCGAGGTGCCCTCCTACGACGATCTTGTCGGCGCCGTGCGCGCCGTGGTGGCGGACGGGCACATCAATCTCGTGGAGACGCTAGCTGAGCGCATCGCCGAGCGGTGTCTGCGTGATGAGCGGATCGTCTCGGTGCGCGTGCGCGTTGAAAAACTTGAAAGGGGACCGGCATCCGTCGGCGTCGAAATCGTGCGTCCGCGGATGGCGGTACCGGCCGTTGAGCTGCCACACCTTAAACGATAGCGACCGATCGCTCAGGCCAATCGTGGTCAAGCTCGGCGGAAGCCTGGCCGAGAGCATGCGGCTGCCTGCGATCCTGGAGCTCGTGGGCAACGCGCGGGCGCCGGTGGTGATCGTGCCGGGAGGGGGCGCCTTCGCCGATGCGGTGCGGCGCGCGCAAGCCGACTTCGAGTTTTCCGACGCCGCCGCCCACCGCATGGCCCTGCTGGCGATGCATCAGACCGGGCTGATGCTGGCGTCGCTCAATCCCCGGCTCAAGCCGGTCGAGACGCTTGCCGGCCTGAAACGCATGCTTGGGAGCACGCAGATCCCCATCTGGCTGCCGCTGCGGCTCGCACTGCGGGACGGCCGCATCCCTGCGGATTGGTCCACCACATCCGACGGTCTCGCCGCCCGCCTCGCTGAGCGGCTCGGTGGCGCTCCCGTCGTTCTCGTCAAGTCGTGCCGGGTCACGCACGGCGCCCCGATCGCCGCTCTCGTCCGTGAAGGAATCGTCGACCCGACGTTCGCAGCGATCGTGGAACGGGCAAGCCTGCCCTGGCAGGTTCTGGGCGCCGGCGACGAAGCCGAGCTGGCGGCCCTCCTCAAGGCGGCCGGCCGCCAGGCCCATGCGCGCCGCAGCGTGGTGCGCGATGCCGGTCGACGCGCCGCCCCCGCGCGTGCTATCGCGCGACGCAGATGACGAACGACGAAGTCAAAACACCTCGCTTTGGTTGGGCGCTGACAGGATCGGGGCATTTCTTCAAGGAAAGCCTTGCGGTCATGCGTGAGCTTCCCGATCTCGACGTGTTCGTCTCCAGGGCCGCGGCCGAGGTCGTGCGCATGTACCGCCAGGACTTCGTGCTCCCGCCCGCAACCCGCATCTACAAGGATACGACGGCGAGTTCGGCGCCTGTGGGCAACTTCTACTACGGCGTTTATCATACGTTGATCGTGGCGCCGGCCACCTCCAACACGGTTGCCAAATGCGTGTACGGTATCTCCGACAACCTGGCGACGAATGTTTTCGCGCAAGCGGGCAAGTGCCGCGTTCCGACCATCGTGTTTGCTTGCGACAACGCGCCTGAGCTGGATACAGAGGCGCCCAAGGGCATGGTAAAGGTCTATCCGCGCCGCATCGATCTGGAGAACACCGAGCGGCTCCGGACCTTCGAGGCCACGACCGTGGTGGAGAGCATGGCGGAGCTGCAGCAGGCGGTGGAAGCACGGCTCGCGTGGTTGTCGGATCAGCAGGCGGACGCCGCCAAATGAGACCCCTCGATGGGCCGGAGCCATGGCTCACAAGCTGCTCTTTCTGACGGGACGCCTCGCCGAGCCGAGGCTCGCAAGAACCGTCGCCGATCTCGGGCTGCCGGATGGCTCGTGGCGCATCGCCAACGTCGGCGTAAAGGTTGCAGCGCTGATGACCGAGGCCATCGTTCGTAACCGCTTGAAGCCGCCGCTCGGGGCCGACCGGGTCATCGTACCGGGACGCGCCCGCATGGACCTCGACCACCTGAAAGACCACTACGGGGTGCCGTTCGAGCGCGGGCCCGACGAGATCATCGATCTGCCGCAGTACTTCGGCCGGGACGGAAAGCCGCCCGACCTGTCGCGCCACGACATGCGCATCTTTGCCGAGATCGTGGAGGCGCCGGAGCTCACCGTCGAGGCGATCGTGGCGCGGGCCGCGACCCTCAAGGCGCACGGCGCCGACGTGATCGATATCGGCTGCCAGCCCGACACGCCGTTTCCGCATCTGGAGGAGACGGTGCGCGCGCTGCGCACCGCCGGCTACACGGTCAGCGTCGATTCAGGCGACGTCGAGGAGCTGCGCCGCGGGGCCAAGGCCGGTGCCGACTTCGTGCTGAGCCTCGACGAGACGACGCTCGACGCCATCGCGGGCACCA
>CAYUBZ010000138.1:0-2684 GCA_964443205.1 uncultured Hyphomicrobium sp.
ATGATGTTCTCGGGCTCGTCCTTCCAGATGGGCACGCGCGTATATTGCGACCGCAACAGATCGTCGATGATCTTCTGCATCTGCTCATCGGCGTTGATGGTCTCCATCTTCGTGCGATGCACCATGATGTCGGCCACCTGCAGATCGCGCAGGTCGAGCACGCCGCCCAGCATGTCGGCGTCGTGGCGGGCGACCGCGCCTTCCTTGGTCTGCAGCTCGATGGTGCCGCGGATCTCCTCGTGCGCGGCCAGGATGTTGGCCTCGTCGTCGGCCGTGGTCGGCGTCAGCTTCAAAACCTGACGCACGATGAACTCCACCGCCATCGTCAGCGGCTTCAAGACGACGATCAGGATCTGCATCACCGGGGCGACGGTCAGCGAGATGCGATCGGGAAACGCCAGCGCGTAGGTCTTGGGCAGCACTTCGGCAAAGATCACCACGAGCGCCGTCATGACGATGGTCGCGTAGGCGACGCCGACGTCGCCGAACAGCCCGATGAACAGGCTCGTCGCCAGCGCCGAAGCGAGAATATTGACCAGGTTGTTGCCGAGCAGCACGGTGCCGATGATCCGCTCCGGTGCAGCGAGCAGGCGATTGACCTTGCGCGCGCGCTCGTTGCCTTCGATCGCGAGCGCGTGCATGCGCGCGCGCGACGCGGCCGTCAGCGCTGTCTCCGAGCCTGAGAAGAACGCCGAGAGGACGATCAGCAAGGCGACGACGAATAGAGTGAGAATGATCTCCAGGGGCATGGGGGATAACGGGGCTTCGCGCTGTTGGGCTTCAGGGTTGTCGGGGCACTTTGGCCGCGGCTCAATGCCGTTGGGGCAAGCGGCCCGCCGGGAATGGGGGCAAGATTAGCACACATCCGATTTGGGAAGGTTAGCGCCGGGCACTCAGGCCGGCACCCTGGGCGATCTCGCCGGCAAGAAAGTCGGCAACGCGCTCCGGCGCCACGTCGCGCGCGATGAAAGCCTCGCCGATGGCGCGCGCCAAGATGAACGTGAGCTGGCCCTGGCGCACCTTCTTGTCCTGCGCCATGAGGCGCATGAGGGCCGGCACGTCCGGCTTGGCGCCCGCAATATCACGTAAGCGCGTCGGCAGCCCCACCGCCTGAAAATGCTCAGCGACGCGCTTGGCCGTTGCGGGCGCGCAATGTCCAAGAGCCTCGGAGAGACGGAAGGCGAGGCACATGCCGATGGCGATCGCCTCCCCGTGCAGCAGCCGGTCGGAGTATCCGCACCAGGCTTCAAGCGCGTGCCCGAACGTATGGCCCAAGTTGAGCAGCGCACGCTCGCCCTGCTCGGTCTCGTCGCGGCCGACGATTCCCGCCTTGGCCTTGACGCTCGTCTCGATGGCCTGCGTCAGGGCGCCGGCCTCGAACGCGAAGACGGCCTTCCAGTTACTCTCCAGCCACGCGAAGAAGGCGGCATCGCCCAGCAGACCGTATTTCGCCACCTCGGCGTAGCCGGCGCGCATCTCGCGCTCGGGCAAAGTGCGCAGCGTATCGGTGTCGGCGATGACCAGGCTCGGCTGATGGAAGGCGCCGATGAGGTTCTTGCCTTGCGGTGAGTCGATGCCGGTCTTGCCGCCCACCGAAGAATCGACTTGGGCCAGAAGCGAGGTCGGGATCTGCACGAAGCGCACGCCGCGCCTCAGGATCGCCGCGGCAAAGCCGGCGAGGTCGCCGATCACGCCGCCACCAAGCGCGATGATCAGATCGCCGCGTTCAAGGCCCAGCTCCAGCAGGCGCTCGCACAGGGGCTCGAGCTCGGAGAAGCTCTTTGTTGCCTCACCGGGCTTCACAACGATCGAGCCCGCGTGCAGGCCGGCTGGCGCGAGAGCCGCTTCCAGGGGCTTCAGATGATGGCGCGCGACGTTCTTGTCCGTCACGATGCCGCATTTGACGCGGGATCCTGCGGCAAGCCGCCCCGTGATCAAGTGCCCGGCTTCGCCCAGGAGCCCCGGACCGATGAGCACATCGTAGGCCCTGTCGCCCAGCGGCACCGTCACGGTGCGCACCGCTCGGGCCGAGGAGTCTTGGTTTTCGGTGACCGCACTCATCGCGCACCCTCGGGCGGCGAAGTTGCCTGCAGCACCTGCGCCAGACGTTCCAGGATCTCAGCGACGATGACCTCGTGGGGCACGTCCCGGCTTTCCACGGTAATGTCGGCCTGCGCGTAAACGGGATAGCGGGCGTCCATAAGGCTCTGCATCACCACCTCTGGATCGCCGGTCTTGAGCAGGGGGCGATTGTTGCGTTTGGCGACGCGCCGGACCAGCAGCGGCAGATCGGCCTTCAGCCACACCGAGATGCCGCTTTGCCCTATGGCAGCGCGCGTCTCGGCATTCATAAAGGCGCCGCCGCCCGTCGCCAAGACTTGCGGGCCCGAGCGCAACAGCCGGGCGAGCACCTTGCGCTCCCCCTCCCGGAAATAGGCCTCCCCGTGCTCCTCGAAGATGTCCTCGATGCTTTTGCCGGCGGCCTTCTCGATCTCCTCATCCGCGTCGACAAATGGCAGGCCCAGCCGGGAGGCGAGCCGGCGGCCAACCGCCGATTTGCCGCAGCCCATCAGTCCGACCATGACGATCGACTTTTCGCCCAGAACCGGTCTGATCGCGGTCAGCGATTGGGCCTCGCCCATTTTTCCGTACTCTTCCGATCAAGCCCGAATCGCACGATGACC
>CAYUBZ010000138.1:2784-6502 GCA_964443205.1 uncultured Hyphomicrobium sp.
CCCTTGCGGGGCGGGCCCGCCCTGTCTCAAAAGGGCCCACTGGCGCTTGGCCCCTTTGAAAACCGGCCGGCGCCACCTGCGCCGCCTACTTTGGATTGTGGCCAAGTGCAAGTCATAATGGCGCCAAGTTGGGAAGAGACTTAAGCTTTGGGGACGGGATAGCAAAATGCCGAGCTTGTTCCGGTTTCTTGTGGTCGTTGGCACCATCGGCGCCATCATCACGGGCGCCCTGTACATTCTGGCCAACAGATTCGAGCCTGAAACGAGCACGGTCACCAAGCCCGTTCCGGGCGTTAAAATTCGAACCGAGTGACCGGCTCACGAGCCATGCGAACGCCAGCCCTTGCTCATCTGCTGATCGCAGTGCTCTCACTCCCCCTTATTGCGGGCCGTGCCTCCGCACAGGACTGGAACCCATTCAGTCCTTTCTCCGGCTCCGAGCGTAAGCCAGCCGAGCCGGACAAGAAGCCGCCGCCCGAGGTCGAGCCGCAGTTCCTCGAAAAGAAAAGCTTCGCCGTCGAGCGCACGGAGCTGGCGCCGGTGATGGCCACGGACGGCTCCGGCCTGCCGTTCGAGCTTTGGCGCGGGCTCGACGTGCGCACGCTCGAGAGCCTCATTGCCGAGCTGGAGATTCCGCCCAGATCGCCGGCGCTCCACGCCTTGTGGCTGCGCCTCATCACCTCCAACGTGACGCCGCCGTCGGGCGGCGAGGCCGATCAGGAGTTCATGGCTCTGCGTCTGGAGACGCTCTACCGGTCGGGCCTGCTCGAGGAGGCCTCCCGTGAGCTTGCGAAAATGCCGGTTGGCAACGCGCTCGTTGCAACGCTCGCCGCCCGCAACGAGATCGGCCTCGGGCAGAAGGAGCAGGGCTGCAAGACGGCGCAAAGCGGCGGCCCGCCGAGCGGCAGCTTCCCAGAGCACCTCAAGGGGCAGGCCGCGCTCATCTCAGGCTATTGCGCGGCCATCGCGCACGATGCCGCCGGGGCCGGGCTGGCGGCCGAGATCGCCCGTGAGCAAGGCTTGAAGGATTCCGCCGGGCTGCAGGCGCTCTACGCCATTTCGGTTGGCACGAAACCGAGGATCGCGCCCGACCGACCGATCTCGCTCCTCGATTATCGCATTCTCGAAGCGACCGGCGCCCCCCTCGACGCTGCGGCGATCATGAAACATGCCGCACCGTCGCTGCTGGCGGCCTTGGCGCTTGATCCGCAGACGGAACCGAGCCTGAAACTGGCCGCCGCCGAAGCGGCCGCCCAGGTGAACGCCATCACGCCCGATGAGCTGGCCGATATCTATCGCGCGCAAGCGCAAGCACAAGCGCCAACGGCCGCGCCGCCCTCGGAGGGATGGAACACGGCTGAGCGGCGTGCCCGGCTGTTCGTCGCCGCCGAAACGGAACGCACGCCCCTGAAGAAGGTGCGGCTCATTCGCTCGTTTCTCGACGACGCCCGCCACTCCGGGCTTTATCTGACCGCCTTGCGCATGGTGGCGCCCGCATCCGAAAGCATTGCGCTCGCGCCGGAGATCGGCTGGTTCGCGGAGACGGGCGTCGAAGTGGCGCTCGCGAGCGGCGACTACGAAAGGGCCAGAAGCTGGGCCACGTTCGGCACCGCTCTTGACGGACCGGGGAACGGAAGCGTCAGCCATTGGCTGGCCCTCATCGACATCGCCGACGCCGAGGCGACATCGGATCGCGGCGCCAGCCTGCAATACATCGAGGAGCTGGCCCTCCATGGCCGGCTCGACCCCACGCTTCTGCACCGTATCGCCACCGTGCTCGATGCACTCGACTACAACGTACCGATCCCGCTGTGGGAGGCCGCAAGCCGCACGCCCCAACCGGCCGGCGGCCATCTACCCGAGACCGGCGTGCTAACGGAGCTGCAGGATGCCGCCAAGAAGCGCGAGTTCGGCAGAACCGTGCTGCTGACCATGCAGACCTTGGGGCCCAACGGCGCCGAAGGCGCGCATATGATCGCGCTCGGCGATTCGATCCGCGCCCTGAAAAAGGCCGGCCTCGAACGCGACGCCCGCAGGCTCGGCTTCGAGGCGCTGTTTGCGAGCTGGCCGCGGGCGATCGTCAATTAGCGTGCATCTGTTGTCGATATCGGCAGGCTGCCGCTCGCGCCGGATCCTGCAGCACTCGAGGGCGTAAGCGGGCCATGAGCCGGGAAGCACGCCACATCGAAGCGTTTCTCGAGATGCTGAGCGCCGAGCGCGGAGCGGCCGCCAACACCATCGATGCCTATCGGCGCGACCTTCAGGACTTCGGCGCGTTCCTGCACCGCCGCGGCCTCTCGCTTGGCGCCGCGGCCGCAGCCGACATCTCGGCCTACGTCAAGGCGGCCTCGGATGCGGGCTTGAAACCGGCTTCACGCGCGCGACGGCTTTCCGCCGTGCGCCAGCTCTACAAGTTCCTCGTTGCCGAAGGCCACGTTGCGAGCGACCCCGTGCACGGTCACACCGGCCCCAAGAAGGAGCGGGCGCTGCCGAGGACGCTCAACGTCGCCGAGGTGGATCGTCTGATCGCCGCTGCGGCGCGGCGTGCCGACACGGCCGAGGGACAGGAGCGCGCGCGCGCGGTGCGTCTGCATTGCCTGATGGAGATGCTCTACGCGACGGGCATGCGGGTCAGCGAGCTCGTATCGCTGCCGCGCAACGTCCTTGCGGGCGATGACCGGGTGCTGACCATCAAAGGAAAAGGCGGCCGGGAGCGGCTCGTGCCTCTCAACGCCGCTGCCAGAACGGCGCTCGACCGCTATCTCGGGCTGGGAGCCGCCGGTGACGACGGCATGGCGGCGACCGTCGCGACCAAGTGGCTTTTTCCCTCCAAGAGCGCGCAAGGTCACCTCACCCGCCAGCGTTTCGGCCAGGACCTCAAGGTCCTCGCCGAGGACGCCGGGCTCGACCCCGCCCGCGTCAGTCCGCACGTGCTGCGCCATGCCTTCGCCAGCCACCTGCTCGACCGCGGCGCAGACTTGCGCTCCGTGCAGCAACTCCTGGGCCACGCCGACATCTCGACGACCGAGATCTATACTCACGTCCTGGAAGAGCGGCTGAAACGGCTAGTAGAGGAACATCATCCGTTGGCGAAGAAGGATTAAGGTTTTGGCGTCACGCTGTGGCAGGCCCCACGTCACAGCCGTCCATTGGGCAACGCCGCCGCGTCGCCCCTATTGCATCCGGAAGGAAGTAGGTTGCCGCAAGCCGACGCAAGCGCCCGTCTTGACAGGGCCGGAGCCGGAGCGCGATTGTCCGCGCAACTCCCCGCAACTCCCATGAGAGCCGACTTGGATCGTCCCGTTCCCATCCGCACCTATCTCGACTTCGAGAAGCCTATCGCCGAGCTCGAAAGCAAGGTCGCCGAGCTGCGCGCGCTCGAGGGCGACGAGGATGCCGTCTCGATCACCGAGGAGATCAAGAAGCTGGAGCAGAAAGCGCGCACGGCACTCGTCGATACCTACGCCAAGCTCACGCCTTGGCAAAAGACGCAAGTTGCGCGCCATCCCGAGCGCCCCCATTGCCTCGACTTCGTCCATGCCATGATCGACGATTTCACGCCTTTGGCGGGCGACCGCTACTTCGCCGAGGACGAGGCCATCGTCGGCGGACTCGGCCGATTTCGCGGCCGCTCGGTCATGGTGATCGGCCACGAGAAGGGATCCGACACCGAAAGCCGCATCCGCCACAACTTCGGCATGGCCAAGCCCGAGGGCTA
>CAYUBZ010000139.1:0-6492 GCA_964443205.1 uncultured Hyphomicrobium sp.
TACTTGCCGATCGGGATGTCGCTTCCCGCAACCGGCGACATCATGACGGTGCCGCTGTCGATGCCGCCGGTTCCGGCGGTCGCCAGCGGCTGGGCCGGCGGCGGTTGCGGAGCAGGCGCGATGGCCTGCTTCTTTTTCGGCGCTGCTTGTTTCTGCGCGACCTTTGGCGCCGGCTCGGCCTGCTTCTGGATCACCTCGACGGCGGGAAGCTCGGTGGCAGCCGGCGGTGGCGCCGGTGTCGGCGCGACGGCATCGCCGTCAGCGGGAGCGGGAGCAGCATCCTGAGCGTGCGATTGCAGCGGCAACGAACAAAACGCACAGACGACGAACGCACACTTGAACCCCATACGCATTACGCATCCCCCAAAACTACGCGAGGTAACTCAACTACTGGCCGTCACCGGCGACAGGCCGGATCGGGCGCGCCCCCCTTTGGCACGCGGCCGCAGGAGAATCTCCGCCAAGCCCTGTTTTGCTGCTCTCGTTTGGTCGAGATTTTTCGCAACGGACCGTGCCGAAATTTACTCATCAATATCGGGCGTCTTGACTCGGTCAACACCAGAGGCATGTGCAACAGTGTAACGTTTGGGTAGTGTGTCGCGCGCGCATCGAATTCGGGAATAGTTCCCGATCGCTATGGGATTTTTTCCCGAAATTGGTTGCCGCGTTTTCCGTGTTTGACAGGGCTTGTCTGTGGCGTGCTATTTCACACTTCCAACGGGCGACGCAACGTAGGCGGCGGGCAACCGATGGCGGCGCTGATCGGCGCAACAAAGAGAACCGGCGATTGCGCCCGACACCGACAGACAGTGTCGGAAGGGGCGGGGGAGAGGTCCAGATGCGCGTGTCGCATGATCGTGAGCAGACGTGATGCATTCGCGCCTCGAAAATTCCGGTGCGCGCATTGCCTCATGGCAATCGATGCACACATGCAAGATGCGAAGTCTTGCTGGACGATGGCGGCGCTCGGTGGCCATTGAGAGATCACAGAGAATTAATAAAAGTTCGGTGGCCTGCGCCGAAAAGAACCGCTAGATGCCCTGACATGAACCGTCTGCGCCCCGAGAGTCCAATGATCAAAAAGACACTCTTTTCCATTGCGGCAACGGTGCTGTTGACCGCTACGGCCGGGGCCCAAGAGGTGCAGGAACCCAAGCCCCAGCAAGACAGCGGCATCTCGCTCGAGCTGAACAAGCTGGAGCCCTCCGACAAGGGCTGCCGCGCCTACGTCGTCGTCTCCAACCCCACGGACACGACGTTCGATGCCTACAAGCTCGACCTCGTGATGTTTCAGACCGATGGGATCATCGGCCGCCGTTTCGCGGTCGATCTCGCGCCGCTGCGCCCCTCCAAGCGCACGGTGAAGCTTTTCGAGCTCGACGGTACCAAGTGCGACGAGATCGGAAGCTTCCTCGTCAATGACGTCATGGAGTGCCGCTCGGATGCCGGACCGGTCGACGACTGTCTGGCCGGGATGAAAGTGAACTCTCTGACAAAAGTCGAGTTGTCAAAGTAAGAGGTACAAAGACGTGATCTTACTCGCCGCTGGTGCCGTGCACGACTATTCACTCTTTGGCATGCTGGGTCAGGCCGATCCGGTGGTCAAAGCCGTGATGCTGGGCCTCGCCATCGCCTCGGTCGGATGCTGGGCCATCATTCTTGAGAAGTTTGTACGGCTGACGCGGCTAAGGAGACAGGTCCGCCGGCTCGAAGCGGTCGCCAAAGACGCCGCGCCGAGCGGCAACGAGGAGCGCGGGCTCGTCAAAACCATTCTCGCGGCCGCACACGAGGAAGCCGAGGACGGCGCCTCGCGCGGCGAGGACCGCAGCGACGTGCGCGCACGTCTCGAACGTGCCATGCGCGGCTCCCTGAGGAGCGAATTGCAGCGCCAGGAGAGCGGTCTGCCCTTCCTGGCCACCATCGGCTCGTCGGCGCCCTTCATCGGCCTCTTCGGAACCGTGTGGGGCATCATGAACAGCTTCACTGCCATCGGGCTGCAGCAGGATACGAGCCTCGCTACCGTGGCACCCGGCATCGCCGAGGCGCTCTTTGCAACCGCCCTCGGACTCGCCGCGGCCATTCCGGCGGTCATGGCCTATAACGCCGTGTCGGTGTCGCTCGGCCGGCTCGCGGCGCGGGCCGGCTCTGCACTTGCCGAGATCGCCAAGACACTTTCGCGGCCATCGACCACCGACACGGTCGTGCGCGTGGCCGAGCCGATGCGCGCTGCAGGGGGTCACTAATGGGGGCCTCGATCAGACTTGGTCAGATGGGCGATGAGGAGGACGGCGGCTACAAGCCGATGGCCGAGATCAACATCACGCCCATGGTCGACGTAATGCTGGTGCTCCTCATCATCTTCATGGTCGCGGCGCCTCTCATGGTCGCCGGCGTGCCCGTCGAGCTGCCGAAATCCTCGGCCGCCCGCGTTGGCAATTCGAAGAAACCGATGGTCGTCACCCTGACCGCCGACGGCCGGCTTCAAATCCGCAACGAGTTCGTGGACCGCAGCCAGCTTATCCCGCGGCTGCAGCAGATTCACTCGGCCGAGGGCGACAGCGTCGTCTACGTCCGCGGCGACACGAAATCCGTCTATGGAGACGTGATGCAGATTTTGGGCATGGTCGGACAAAGCGGCTACGGCCGCGTTTCGCTTCTCACTCACGGTTCGCCGACCGCGGCCGCAGCTCCACCCTCCAGTTCAACACCTTGAGACGTGGCGCGCTTCGATGCAATTCCTCCGACCAATCACCTGGCTACTCTCCCTCGGACTGCACGGCGGGCTGGTGTTCGCACTCGTCGGCGTAACAACCGGAACGGCGCTCGACGCGGGCACGGGCAATGATCAGTTCGTGGTCGAGCAAGGCATCGCGCTCGAGGGCGTCGCCAAGTTCGGCGACGCCGAGGAGATGATCGAGACGGTCGACATCCCGCCGGTGCAGCCGACCGTGGAGCCCAAGCCCATCGAGGAGATCGAGCCGGAGGTGGCCGAGGTCATCACCTCCACCCAGAGCCCCAACGAGGAGGAGGTCGCCCGCGAGGAGCCCAAGCCCGTCGAGGAGAAGAAGCCCATCGCGGTCCCCGTCAAGGAGCAGGCGCCGCAGGTCGCCACTCTCATGGAGAAAAGCTCCGGCGCCGAGCAGCACGGCGGCGACGCAACCCTGCGCATGGCCTACCTCGGCAAGCTGAGCAAGACGCTGGAGCGCAGCAAGGTCAACCCGCGCTCGCGCAGGTCGGGGACGGTGTTGATCCGCTTCACGGTCGGCCCCACCGGCGAGGTGCTGTCGCGCCAGGTGCAGAAGAGCTCCGGCTCCAAGGTCCTCGACGAGGCCGCCATGGCCGCGCTCGAGCGGGCGTCGCCCTTTCCGCCGATGCCCGAGAACATCGCGCAGGGGCCCCTCGAGGTGCAGGTTCCCTTCAATTTCATCACGCGCTGAGGGACGGCCCGTCTCGGCCTAAAGCATTCGTAAACCTGGCATTTACCGCGTCGAAAACAACACGACGGTTAACTGCGCATTATGGTCTCCCGGCTAGGTTTTGGGCGCCGGGATCCAACAGCGCAACCCAGTGTGTGATGCTCAGCGGGGCCTTCGGGAGTCAAAAGACCAACTCGTTGATGAGCGAGTACGCCTCGCTTCTCGGCGATGCCGTGCTGCGCCACCGGGCGCGCGTGGCCGAGCACTCCGCGCGCATCGAGGCCGAGCTCGCCAGCCAGGTGAAGTCTGAGTTCATCGCCAACATGAGCCATGAGCTCAGAACGCCGCTCAACGCCATCATCGGCTTCTCAAAATTGTTGACCGAGCAGGGCGATCGCCAGCTTACCCAGCCCGAGATCGCCGACTATGCAAATCTCATCCACGATGCGGCCGGCCATCTCCTGTCGGTCATCAACAACATCCTCGACATCTCGAAAATCCAAAGCGGCAAGTGCACGATCGAAGCGCGCGAGGTCAATCTCGGCGAGGTGCTGCGCGCGTCGACCTCCTCGTTCCGCCTGATGGCCGAGGCCGGCGGCGTCAAGCTCGAGGAGCAGATCGAGCCGGGGCTGCCCATCATTCGCGGCGACAACGTCAAATTGCGCCAGGTCTTCACCAACCTCATCTCCAACGCGCTCAAATTCACGCGCAGCGGCGGCTCGGTCACCATCAAGGCCAAAGGTGGTCCCGATGGCGCCGTCACCGTGCACGTCTGCGACACGGGCGTGGGCATGAGCGAGGAGGACATTTCCGTGGCCCTGACGCCGTTCGGCCAGGTCGATTCCAGCCACGCGCGCTGGCGCGAGGGAACCGGGCTTGGGCTGCCCATCGCCAGGGCGCTCGTGCAGCTCCACGGCGGCGATCTGCAGATCAGCAGCCGCATTGGCGCGGGCACGCAGGTGTGGGTGGCTTTCCCGCCCCGCCACCAACTCTCGGTGACGGAGGCGCGCGACGCCGTCATGGGTCAAGGGCTGGACCAGGGATTGGATGATTTGGAGCAGGAACTCGCACCGTGAGTGGAACGCAAAACATGCAGCTGACGATGCCCGGCGCCGATCCGAACATCACTCCGTCCGACAAATCCATCGGGCGCATCGTCTCCGTTACGGGCTCGAAATCGATCGTCCTTTTGGACTGCCCCCACGAGAGCCGCGGCCGCATGAACGAGCGGCCCGACATGGGCACGCTACTGGCGATCGACACCGCCAAAACCGTGGTGCTCGCGATCGTCTCCGCGCTCAGCGTACCGGTCCCGGCGCAGCGCGACGGCGACGCGGAGATCCGCATCGCCGAGCTCGGCCTCGTGGGCGAGCTGTGGAGGGACGACTCGGGCCACGCCGGCGTCTTTGCCCGCGGCGTCACCGTCTATCCGTCCTTGGGTGATCGCGCCCGCGTGGCCTCGAAGGCCGAGCTGGAGGCCGCCTTCTGCGGCGATCCCAAGCGGAGCGTGCGCATCGGCTGCATCCGTCAGGACGCCACGATCCCGGCCATGGTGCGGGTCGACGAGCTCTTGGGCAAGCATCTGGCCATCCTCGGCACCACCGGCACGGGCAAGTCGTGCACGACCGCGCTCATCCTGCGCTCGATCCTCGAAAAGAACCCGGCCGCGCATATCCTTCTGCTCGATCCTCACAACGAGTACGCGACGGCCTTCAGCGAATGGGCGGAGGTGATCACCCCGCGCAACATGCAGCTGCCCTTCTGGCTGTTGAACTTCGAGGAGATCGTCGAGGTCCTGATCGGTGACGCCGCCCGCAAGACCGAGATCGAGATCCTGCAAGAGCTGATCCCCATCGCCAAGGCCCGCTACAATGCGGGCCGCTCGCGCGACAACCTGCGGCGCACCTTTCCCGAGCCGAGCCGCTTCACCGTCGACACGCCCGTGCCCTACCGCATCTCGGACCTAACGGGTCTGATCGATGAGCGCATGGGCAAGCTGGAGAACAAGAAGGATCTGTCGCCCTACCGCCAGCTGAAGGCGCGGATCGACTCCATCTCCCAGGACGGCCGCTACGCCTTCATGTTCGGCTCGCTCACCGTTTACGACGGCATGACGCAGGTGCTCAGCCGCATCTTCCGCGTGCCGGTCAACAACAAGCCGATCACCATCGTCGAGCTGACGGGGCTGCCCACCGAGATCATCAACGTCGTCGTGTCCGTGCTGTCGCGCATGACCTTCGATTTCGCGCATTGGAGCGAAGGCAAGGTGCCGCTGACGCTCGTCTGCGAGGAGGCGCACCGCTATGTGCCGGCGATGCCCCGGCTGGGCTTCGAGCCCTGCAAACGGGCCATCGCCAAGATCGCCAAGGAAGGGCGCAAGTACGGCGTCGCCTTGTGCATCGTCTCCCAGCGCCCCGCCGAGATCGACCCGACCATCCTGTCGCAATGCAACACCGTGTTCGCGCTCAGGATGTCGAACGACCGCGACCAGGAGATCGTCACCTCGGCCATCACCGATACCGGATCGGGGCTATTGGAGTTTCTCCCCGCCCTCGGCCAGCGCGAGGCGCTCGCGTTCGGCGACGGCGTGGCGCTGCCCGTGCGCATCAAGTTCGACGAGCTGCCAGCAGACGCGCTGCCGCGCTCCACGACCGCACACTTCACCGAGCATTGGCAGCGCTCCATCGGCGACGAGGGCTTCCTCGAGCAAGTCGTGGAGAAGTGGCGGTCCTCCGACATCGGGGCCGGCGGCGACGCCGTCCAACAGGCGACCATGCTTGCCGAAGGAATGTCGATCGAGCCCAGCACGGTGATTCCGGAGCCGCCGAGGATGCCCGAGCCGCGGCGTCCCGAGCAGCAGCTGGCTCAGCGCATGCGCGACGACGCCGGACGGGGCCCGGGCTCGCCAGGCTCCACCCGCTCTCCCTCGCTCCGCCCGTCCGCGTATCAGGGGGGCCCGGCGGGTGCGCCGCGTCGCCCGGGCGAGCAAGCTGGCGAAGCCAGCGGCGAAGCGGACGTGCCGGGGGCCGCGCTCAAGTCCTTGCGCGACCGGCTCATCCAGCGTCAGCGCTGACGC
>CAYUBZ010000140.1:0-6478 GCA_964443205.1 uncultured Hyphomicrobium sp.
CCCACAACATCGGCACCTTGAACTGGATCGACCCGCCCCACATGGTGGCGATCCACGAAAAGATCTTCACGCCTGTGGGCACGGCGATCACCATGGTCGCGAACACGAAATAGGCCTGCGTGTTGACGCTGATGCCGGCCGCGTACATGTGATGCGCCCAGACGATGAAGCCGACCAGCCCGATGGCGACCATGGCGTAGGCCATGCCGAGATAGCCGAAGATCGGCTTTTTAGAGAACGTGGAGATGACCTGGCTGACCATGCCGAAGCCCGGCAGGATCAGAATGTAGACCTCAGGATGACCGAAGAACCAGAAGAGATGCTGGAACAGCAAGGGGTCGCCGCCGCCCTGGGCATTGAAGAACGAGGTGCCGAAGTTGCGGTCGGTCAGCAGCATCGTGATGGCGCCCGCCAGAACGGGGAGCGACAACAACAGCAGGAACGCCGTCACCAGCACAGACCACACGAACAGCGGCATCTTGTGCAGCGTCATGCCGGGCGCGCGCATGTTGAAGATGGTGGTGATGAAGTTGATCGCGCCGAGGATGGAGGAGGCGCCGGCCAAGTGCAGCGAAAGGATGGCGAAGTCCATCGCCGGTCCGGGATGGCCCGACGTGGAGAGCGGCGCATAGACGGTCCAACCGGTGCCGGCACCAAGTCCGCCGGGCGGCCCCTCCACGAACAGTGAGGTCAACAGCAGCCCGAGAGCCACCGGCAGCAGCCAGAACGACACGTTGTTCATGCGCGGGAAGGCCATGTCGGGGGCGCCGATCATCAGCGGCACCATCCAATTGCCGAACCCGCCGATCATTGCCGGCATGACCATGAAGAACACCATGATCAGGCCGTGGCCCGTGACGAACACGTTGTACATGTGGCCGTCGGCGAAGTACTGCAGCCCCGGCTCCTGCAGCTCCAGCCGCATGGCGATCGAAAGAGCGCCGCCGATGATGCCGCCGATGATGGCGAACACCAGGTACATCGTACCGATGTCCTTGTGGTTCGTGGAGAAGAGCCAGCGCCCGATGCCATAGGGCGTATGCTCGTGTTCGCCGTGAGCCGTGTCTGTGGTGCTACCCATTGTGCGTTCGCCCTGCCAGTCCGATTGTTGGTCTGTTGTTGCCGGGACGATCCCGGTTCGATGGAGATTGCGCCCTTTAAGTGATCATTCCGCCTCGGTGGCTTTCACCTTGGCAAACCGGCGGGAGCCGGCCTGCTCGAGAGCGGCCTGTTTCACGATGTCCTTGGCCTTCTGCAGAAGCTCTTTCCTGAGCCTGAGCTTCTCTCTGCGCTTGGTCTTGTCCTTCTCCGCCTTGGCTTCGGTGCCCGCAGCCGCGGCCGCTTTCATCGTATCCGACCAAGACGCGAAGGTCTCTTCCTTCACGACACGCACCGCGATCGGCATGAACGCGTGGTCCTTGCCGCACAGCTCGGAGCACTGGCCGTAGAAGACGCCCTCGTAGAGCGGCTTGAACCACGTGGTGGTGATGCGGCCCGGCACGGCATCGACCTTGGAGCCGAACGAGGGGACGGTCCAGTCGTGGATCACGCCGTCGGGCGCGGCGGTCACCAGCACGTTGACGACCTTGCCCACCGGCAAGATGACCTCGTTGTCGACGGCGAGATTGCGCGGGGCGGGAATGTTTTGCGCAATCAGCTCCTGACGCGCCGCGTCATCGAGAATGCGCGTCTCAAACGAGATGCCGAGATCGGGATAGCCGTGCTCCCAATACCACTGGTAGCCGGTGGCTTTAAGCGTGATGTCGGCCTTGGGGTAGCTGTACTGCAGGTGCAGCAGCCGGAAGGAAGGGATCGCAATGGCCACCAGAATGAGGATCGGAACCACCGTCCACGCAACCTCGAGCAACGTGTTGTGGGTTGCCTTCGACGGGGTGGGATTGGCGCGCTCGTTGAAGCGGTACATCACGTAGAGCAAGAGCAGCAGAACGAAAACCGCGATCGCCACGATGATGATGTTGACGAAGTCGTAGAACTTGTGGATCTCGACCGCGACGGGGGAGCCTGCGCCCTGCAAGCCCATCTCGCCCGGCGATGGCTGGCCCATTCCGGCAAACGCCGAGGTCGCCATCACAAACAACACTGCAAGTGCTGCGGCCGGCGCCGAGCAAAGCATTCGTCTCAACATTCGTCCGCTCCCAGTGCTGCCCGGCTATTTTAGCCGAGACCCCTCCCCCACAGACACGTCGCGCCCAGAGTCTTTAGGTTCGACTCTATTTTTTGGACAGCGTAAACACGCCCGCGCCCGTGCCCGAACTCGTCCCGACGCAGGACACACGATCCCTCGTCGACTAAGAAGCACAATCGCCTTACAAGGCTCAAGTCAAGCATTATGCGGCATTTCCACGCGTTGGACGCTTACAGAAACGTTGCCTCGCGTGGCGCCTGAGGCGTGCGTCAGCCCTTCAAACTTTGGCCTGATTCCGGGAGGACCACGAAGCCGACACGGAGCCCCTTTTCGTGCGCGTCGGCGTCCCACCCGTGCCAGGCAACGCACGAGCAAGCACAAAATCTCAGGAGCACTGCGTGCACACCCCACCTCCGGCCTCCGGCCGCCCCTGTTGCAGCGCACATACCCGAACTAGTGTCGCGTCGCTTTTGGCGATCACAGCGCTGCTCCTGGCGGGCGCGGCGCCCAACGCGCTGGCGCAAGAGGGGACGGTCAAGGCCCAGCACGGCGACTGGCAGATCGTCTGCAAGTCCCCGCCGCCCGGCGCCAAGCACGAGATCTGCGCCGCGGTGCAAACCGTGACAGATGAAAACAACGACAACGTCGGTTTGGCCGTCTACGTGCAGAAGTTCAGTAGCGGCGAGCAGATCATACGAGTCATTGCTCCGCTGGGGATCTTGTTGTTGCGGGGCCTAACTCTGAAGGTCGACGACCAGGATTTCGGCGGGGTTCCGTTCTTCAGATGCCATGTTGTCGGCTGCCAAGCCCAATTGGTTCTCGACGACAAGCTGCTCCAGAAGCTGACCACCGGAAAAACGGCAATCTTCATCATCTACCGAACCGAAGAGGCCGGCATCGGCATCCCGATCTCGCTCGCGGGCTTCAAAGACGCGCTGGCCGAGCTCAAGTAGCGCTTATGCGGCCCTGCGGTCGCGACCTTGGCGTGGACGCACCTGCTCTTCGGGCTCGGGGAAGGTGAGGTAGTCGTGGGCGCTCCCCGCCTCGTCACCTGGCAGAGCAAAGCCAAAGGACGGCACGGCGAACGACGCCATGGCCTCTGTCATGCGTCCCATGCTTTCCGCATACTCCTCATAGGCCGTGCGCCAGAACCGGAGCTGCTCGTTGACGAGGTCTTGCGGCGTGCGGCACTGGCTGAGCCGGCTGGGGATTTCCATGCAGGCCTGAGCCCTGCGGTTCATCAGCCCCATGAGCTCGAGCTGGGCGCGCGCGACGCCCTTCGTGAAGGGGTCATAGGCCTGGGACATGGCCTCCAGGCCGCTGAAGTACATTTGAAAGATGCTGTGGACCGGTGATTTTCCGTTCGCGTGAGCGCGCGGCGCGGCAGCAACCATTGCACGTCTCCCTAGATGCGGACGGCCTGGTTGCGGCGGGGGAGCCGGGGCTGGGGGCCGTCTCCATTAAAGGTATGCGCCAACCCGATGATTAAAATATTAGCATCCGAAGCTGTCCGAAGGATGACGCAAATGCTGCGGCATGCACAGTAAAACGCAAGCGGCGCCGCAGCGCCCCACGCCTCCAGAGGTGCGCGCAGACTTGTAATTCCGGGGTGTACCCGACCCCAATGTGCGTTGTTTATGCAATCATAGATTGCATATAACAGCATAAGCTCGCCTTTAGATAGCAAAACACAAATATCAATTCTTAATATGGTTGACTCTTCTGCGCTCAACGGCTTCAATTCTAGAAGAATTGGGGTTACGTTGCAGTAGTTCTTTAGTTGTTCTTTGTTTGTACATGCCGTGGGAGGCCACAGCTGCGTTGCGTTGGGCCAAAGCGTGCCGGGGGCTGGGCGCTGCGGCGGTTCTCCTATTGCTCGCTTCCCCGACCGCCCACGCCGATCCGCAAGCCGGCTGGCGCGAGCTTTGGACCGGCGTCGATGCCTCGAGCCACGTCTGGCTCTTCTACGGCGGCGTGACCATCGCCCCCTACAGCGACATGTTCAGCGATGGTGTGCGGCTGCGCATGGAGAGCGGCGTCGGCGCCTATCGCTACTCAGGCGACCGCGGCGCGGTGACCACGGCTTTCCGGGCCGACACGGCCTTTGCCGACGTGCTGGTGGGCTATCTCAAACGGCTGGGACCGCTGACGGCGAAGGCGTTCGTCGGAGCCTCCGCCATCGAGCACGACGTCCGCCCCTTGGATCCTGAGAACCCCGTGCAAGGGCTCGCCTACGGCCCCAAGGCCGTCGTCGAGCTTTGGCTCAACATGGGGTCCGCCGCCTGGAGCTCGCTCGACGTCAACTGGACGAGCGCGCACCAGACCTACGCCGGCCGCATGCGCGCCGGCTACCGCCTCTTTGACGACGTCTCCGTGGGGGCCGAGGCCCGGGTCAACGGCGACGCGCTCGACAAGGACGCGCGCGGCGGCCTGTTTGTCCGCTATGCCTGGACCGGCGGCGAGGTCTCGCTGGCAGGGGGCGTTTCGGGGCGGTTTCTCGAGGACGCCCGCGACATGACGGACCCCTATGGGACGCTGACCTGGTTGACGCAGTTCTGAGCGTGTCGCCCCGTCATGTCGGCTTTTCCAGCGTGCATGCCGTCTTTTCCGCGCGGTTACAATACGTTGCAATCGGCCGCGGCATTTGCCTTGACCCGGCCACGTTCCCGTGCAAACAAAACGGTCGTTCGTTTTGTTACGTGCCGAGATGACACCCACCGGCACGAACTCTTAACGCTGGACCGTCGGCAATGCCCAAGCTCAAACCCGCCACGCAGCGCGCCCGCCGCGAGCACATTCTCGATGCCGCCGAGCTGTGCTTTGCGCGTGCCGGCTTCCACCGCACGACGATGCAGGACATCTGCAAGGAGGCGCTGATCAGCCCCGGCGCGCTCTACGTCTACTTCGCCTCCAAGGAGGGCCTGATCGCCGGCATCGCCGAGCGCGACCGCGCCGAGTTCGCCGAGCGCTTCGCCGAGCTGTCGAGCGCGTCCGACTTCATGAAGGCGCTCGCCGAGCTCGGCGAGCACTACTTCAAGGACGAGCAGGCCTACAAGCGCACCATGTGCATCGAGATCGGCATCGAATCGACGCGCAACCCCAAGGTCGGCGAGATCTACCGCTCGGTCGATCGTTTTGTCCAAGACAGCTTCGAGAAGCTGTTTGCGCGGCTTGCCGCCGAAGGGCGCATCGCCCCCGACTTCGACATTCCCACCGTCGCGAAGGTGTTCTCCTTGATCGGCGACGGCGTCTTCATGCGCCGCGCGGTCGACCCCGACTTCGACGCAGAGACTGTGGTGCCGGCGGTCATGAAGCTCGTCGGCAAGCTGCTCAACCCGACCGAAGGGACATCCGTGCCCATTGACGCCAAGGCAAAGGAGCCGCGCCGATGAAAAAAGCTGTCATTGCTTTGGTCGCGCTTGCCGCGGTCGGCGCCGGCGTCTACTTCGCCCCGCAGCTGGAGCCCTACGTGGCGAAGCTTCAACAAATGCGCGGCTCTGGCACCGACGCCGCCAAGACCGAAGCGGCCCAGACCGCCCCGCCCGCCGTCTCCGTCGTCAAGGTCGCTCCGGCCGAGTTCACCGAGACGGTCGCCGTCTCGGGCTCGCTGGTGCCGCGCGACGAGATCCTGGTCGCCCCCGAGGTGGAAGGCTTTCGCGTTCTCGATCTCAAGGTCGACGAAGGCGACCGCGTGAAGCGGGGCGACGTGCTGGCGACGCTGGTGCAGGAATCGCTCGACGCGAAGCTCGCCGAGAGCGATGCCTCCTTGGCGCGCGCCGAAGCGGCGATCTCCAAGGCCAAGAGCCAGATCGTGGAGACCACCGCCCGGCTCGCGGAGGCAAAGTCCGCCTTCGACCGCGCCAAGCCGCTGGCGAAATCCGGTTACTTGTCGGGCAGCACCTATGACCAGCGCGAGGCCGCCGCCAAAACCGCCGACGCTCAGCTCGTCGCGGCGCGCGACGGCCTGAAGCTCGCCGAGGCCGAGAAGGCGCAAGTGGAGGCGCAGCGGCGCGACCTCGTCTGGCGGCGCTCCAAAGCGCAAGTCACGGCGCCTGCCGACGGTCTCGTCAGCCGGCGCAACGCGCGCATCGGCGGCATGGCCTCTGGCGCGGCGGTGGCCGACCCCATGTTCCGCATCATCGCCCGCGGCGAGGTCGAGCTCGACGCAGAAGTGATCGAGACGGAGCTGGCCAAGGTCGCCCCCGGTCAGAAGGCGCGCATCACCGTTGCGGGTGCGGGCAAGGTCGCCGGCACCGTGCGCCTCGTCTCGCCCGAGGTCGACAAGGCGACGCGGCTCGGCCGCGTGCGCATCTTCCTCGGCGACGACCCCAA
>CAYUBZ010000141.1:0-6474 GCA_964443205.1 uncultured Hyphomicrobium sp.
GCGTGTTGTGCTCGACGATCGGGCCGAGGTTGGCCAGGAACACGCGCGGACGCGTACCGGTCTTGGCGAGGTGCGCGTCCGCGGCATCGCGCAGCGCCTCGAACGGCTCTGCGAGGCGGTGGGGCGTGAGGGCGCGCACCTGCGGCTCGCCTTTGAGCGGCGGGACCGCGGAATGCGGTGCGACCTTGACGCCGTCTGCGCCCAGGTGCGGGAAGTAGGAAATGCCCGTCAGCTCCAGCCCGCCGCAGGCAAGGGCGTGCACGCGCGCCTCGGCGATGCGCGCGATGTCGTCCTGCAGGGCGCCCGAGGACAGCGCGGCGGCGATGCCCCCCTTGGCCTCGATCTCTTGAAACAGCGCCCAGGCCTTGTCGGCGAGCGCGTCGGTGAGGCTCTCCACGTACCACGAGCCGCCGGCGGGATCGACGACGCGCCCGAGCGAGGATTCCTCCTGCAGAACGAGCTGCGTGTTGCGCGCGATGCGGCGCGCGAAGCGGTCGGGCTCGCCGAGCGCCCAGCTGAACGGCAGCACCGTAATCGCGTTGGCGCCGCCGAAGGCCGCGCCCGCGCACGCCGCCGTTGTGCGCAGCATGTTGGTCCACGGATCGCGCTTGGCCATCATGCGCGCCGACGTGACGGCGGTGATGTGCATCGCAGCCGCGGGCGCCTTCGCCGCCTCGGCGATGCGCGCGATCAGAGTGCGGGCCGCGCGCACCTTGGCGGCGGTGAGGAACAGATCAGTGTCGACCGACACAGCGAAGGCGATGTCGGCGAAGGCGTCGGAAGGTGCAATCCCGGCAGCTTCGAAGGCGCGCAGGTAGGCAACGAACGCTGCCGCGAGATAGCTGAGCTCCTGCGCCTCGCTGGCGCCGGCCTCGTGCGGGACCGTGGCGTCCACCAGAACGGTCGACAGACGCGCAGGGCTGGCGCGCGCGTCGCCGGCGAGCGCCACCGTCTCGGCAAGCGCCGTCTTAAGCGGCGCCCAGCCCACCCCGAAGTGCGCCAGCGTCCCGATCGGGTCCACGTTGAGGCGCGAGACGGCCGTGCCGGGCTTGGGCTTCAGCTCGGCAAGGGCACCCAGAAAGTGCCGCCCCGCGTTGAGGCCTTCGATGCCGCCGGCGAGCTGCAAGGGCGCGTAGTCGAGGTGCACGCCGGCCAGTGCTGCGGCCATGTCGGAAGCACCGGCGATCCCGATGCCGAACTGACCGGGACCGGCAATCTGCAACACCACGCCATTGGCGCCGCCTTCCAGCTCCTCGAGGATCACCGCGTTGGCCGCGGCGGGATCGGGCTCGGTGACGCGCTGGTGGATCTGCCAGCCGTGGTCGTCGGCTTGCGCGCACGTCCCCCGCGTGAAGGGGGGCGCACCCGGAACCGCGTCTTGCGCGCCGGGAAGCGCGTCGGCGCGTGTATAGAGCGGCTTGATGCGGACGCCGTCGGCCGTTTGCGCGACGAGGCGCTTGTCGAAATCGCCCCCTTTCAGGGCCTTCTCGACGAGCTGGCGCCACATGTCGTAGTCCGCCGGCGCAAAGCCGCGGGCGAGATCGAGCGGCGCTGCAGTGTCGGTCATGGCTCCGAGGTCCTCAACTCTTCTCCAGCTCGTCGCCTCGGCAAGGCGCGCCCCTGCTTCCTCTATAGTCGGTCGCGGCGCGGTTTCGCACGCCCTAATCGCCGTCATTGCCGCCCCGCGTCGCTTCAACGCGCCGGGTAATCAGCATCGCGCGCCACGCGGGTAGTTTTCCCAAAGTCGGCCATGCAACTGTTGTTTGCAAAGGCTATCCTCCCATGTCAAAGACGGCGAAAGGTGGCGTGATGAGTCGCGCCCCCTTCGCATCCAGAGCCGGAGACAGTCATGAGCCAGGCAGTACTGCAGGACGGCAAGATCTTCCTCGGCAGAAGCGTCAAGCCCGAGTACCTGGATTTGAGCCTGGCAAACCGGCACGGCCTCATCACGGGTGCCACGGGCACCGGCAAGACGGTCACGCTGCAGGTGCTGGCCGAAGGCTTCTCGCGGGCCGGCGTTCCCGTGTTCGCCTCCGACATCAAGGGCGACCTCTCCGGGATCGCGGCCGCCGGCACGCCGAAGGATTTCATCGTAAAGCGTGCAGCCGAGGTCGGGCTCGACAATTTCCAATACGGCGCCACGCCGTGCGTGTTCTGGGACGTGTTCGGCGCAGCAGGGCATCCGGTCCGCGCCACCGTGGAGGACATGGGCCCGCTGCTGTTGTCGCGCATGCTGGAGCTCAACGACGTGCAGGAGGGCGTCTTGAACGTCGCCTTCCGCGTGGCGGCCGACGAGAAGCTGCCGCTGCTCAATCTCGCCGACCTGCGCGCCATCGTGAACAACGTGGCCGAGCGCTCCAAGGAGCTCACCACCAAGTACGGCAACGTGGCAACCAGCTCCGTTGGCGCCATCCAGCGCCGCCTGTTGGTGCTCGAGGAGCAGGGCGCCAATCAGTTTTTCGGCGAGCCGCCGCTCGATATCTGGGACTTCATCCGCACGGCACCCGACGGGCGCGGCATCGTCAATATTCTCTCCGCCGACAACCTCATGGAGAAGCCGCGGCTCTATGCGACTTTCCTTTTGTGGATGCTCACCAAGCTGTGGCAGACGCTGCCCGAGGTCGGCGACCAGCCCAAGCCGAAGCTCGTGTTCTTCTTCGACGAGGCGCATCTGTTGTTCGACGACGCGCCCGGCGCGTTGATGGACCGCATCGAGCAGATCGCCAGGCTCGTGCGCTCGAAGGGCGTCGGCGTCTACTTCATCACGCAGAACCCGCTCGATGTGCCCGATAAGGTGTCCGCCCAGCTCGGCAACCGCGTGCAGCACGCGCTGCGCGCCTACACGCCGCAAGAGCAGCGTGCCGTGAAGGCCGCGGCCGCCACCTTCCGCCCCAACCCCGAGATCGACACCGAGCGAGCGATCCTGGAGCTCAAGGTGGGTGAGGCACTCGTCTCCATGCTGGAGAACAAGGGTGAGCCCTCGATCGTGCAGCGCACGCTGATCCGCCCGCCGGAGGGGCGCATCGGCCCCATCTCGGATGCGGAGCGGCGCAGCCTCATATCGGCGAGCCCCGTCTACGGCAAGTACGAGGAGACGAAGGACCGCGACAGCGCGCACGAGATGCTGGGCCGGCGGGCTGCGGACGCACCCAAGGAGGCGGAGGGCGCGGGCGGGGGATGGCTCGACAGCGTCTTCGGCAGCTCGCGGGGCCCCACCGGGCGCCGCCGCCAGGGCACGGGTGAGATGGTGGCGCGCGAGCTGCAGCGCTCGTTTGCGCGTACCGTCGCCTCCGTGATCCGGAGCATCATCGTGAAGTCGATCCGGGGGCGGTAGCGCGAGTTGACGTAGCGCAAGACCGAGCCGTCGTGCTGCGCTATGCTGCCTCCTCTTGGGGGAAGCGCAAAAAGAGCTACCGATGAGCAAACTCGCCAAAGCCGCCGCGGCAGCGCTCGCGCTGAGCGTCGCCATTCTCTCCGTTCCGGCAAGGAGCGCGGATGACGCCGACACCGCCGCGGGTACGGCCGCCACCGATACGACGACAGACACGGAATTGGTTGCCAAGGGGCGCGCCATCCTCGAAATGAATTGCGCGCGCTGCCATGCGATCGGCATGGAGGACTCCAGCCACCACGAGGAGGCGCCGCCGTTCCGCGTCGTCGTCACCCGCTATCCGCCGGAGGATCTGGCCGAGTCGCTGGCCGAAGGCATCGTGTCGGGTCATCCCGACATGCCGGAGTTCGTGTTCGAGCCGCCGGAGATCGAGGCGATCCTCGCCTATTTGGGCACGCTCAAGCCTACGCCCGAGGCCGCTCCGCCGGAAAACTGAAGACTAGACCACTGTTGGAAATGCAAACGGCGCCCGCGGGTGGGCGCCGTCTGTGCGAAAAGCCGGGTTCTGCTCATCCGACGAGCTGCTCGACGTGCTCCCAGTTGATGAGATTGTCGAACCAGGCCTCGAGGTATTTGGGGCGCGCGTTGCGATAGTCGATGTAATAGCTGTGCTCCCAGACGTCGCAGCCTAGGATTGGCGTGGCGCCGTGCATCAGCGGGTTCTCACCGTTGGGCGTCTTCATCACTTCGAGCTTGCCGTTCTTGAGGACGAGCCAGGCCCAGCCCGAGCCGAACTGCGTCTTGCCGGCCTCGATGAAGTCGTTGCGCACCTTGTCGTAGCCGCCATACTCGGCGACGAGCTTCTCCACCTTGGCGGGTAGCTTGCTGCCCCCGCCGCCCTTCTTCATCCATTGCCAGAAATGGGTGTGATTGAAGTGCTGGCCGACGTTGTTGATGATCGGCTGGTTCTTGTCGGCATAGGCTTCCTTGCAGATCTCCTCGATGCTCTTGCCCTCGTATTTCGTGCCGGGGACGAGCTTGTTGGCCATATCGACATAGGCCTGATGGTGCTTGTCGTGATGGAATTGCAGCGTCTCGGCCGACATTTGGGGCCCAAGAGCGTCATAAGCATAGGGGAGAGGGGGGAGCTTGAATGTCATGATTGTGGGCCTCCGGAAAGGACGTTCAGCAATCGTCAATGCATGCGGCGGCGCGACCGTACCGAGTCGCTCACCTGAAATCAAACGCACGTTGGAGAATAGCAGTTCCCCCCGGCGGGGCCCGCACGCCGGCTGAGAAACGCGAGAAGGAGCGCAGCGACCCTGAGCGCTGCGCCCCTTTGGATCACTCCGGGGAAGATAGGATTTCAGGGTGAGCACAGCCTAGTTGCGGCCAAATGAATGGTATCTGAACGGCTTGTTCATCGCCGTCGGGCCCCGCGCCGGTGGCCGAGAATGTCGGGGAAGACTTCTCCCAACCGATGAACGCAAAAAAGAACATTCCGCGAAACGGCGTAATGAGCACACTGAGTGTTAACGCGCATTGTTTCGCAGGGTGCGACTGTAAGTGCCGTTCAATGCGCGTTTTGGTTGCAATGGGTCCGCGTATCGCTTCGGATACGAATGGGCAATCTTTTTATGATGTTCTTGACAAATCCGAAATAAAAAGCAATTCAACCCACGATGAAAAAGAAGAACGGCAGACAGCCAATATCGCGATCACGCGGAATGAGGAAAGGACGTCGGATGGCCACGGTCAACGTTGACAAGATGTCGCTGAAAGAACTGCTCGACCTGGAGGCGAAGGTGGAGCGCGCGATCGGCGTCGCTCGTGACCGTGAGAAAGCCGAGGTGAAGCAGGCTATGGCGGCCCTTGCAGAAAAGCGGGGCTTTTCGGTTTCGGAATTGTACGGCGGGCGCGGACGCGGCAAGGCCAGCGCCGCCAAGTTCGTCAATCCCGACAATCGCAGCGAGACTTGGACGGGCCGTGGGCGCAAGCCGAATTGGCTGGTCGCCAAGCTCAAGAAGGGCGCGAATATGTCTGATTTCGCGATTTGATCGGGGTTCGTCGGGCCATAAACGGGACCCCGCCAATCGCCTGAGAAACAATACGCTATTCAGATTGGAAGGGCCGCACCGGGTCGGGGTGCGGCCCTTCTCGTTTGCCCGCAAAAGAGGGGCGCGAATACCTTGCCACTTGCAGTCTAACGGACCAATCGAGGGCTCACCCCCCAGCACCGAGAAGCAGAGAAGTTTTGCCTGCGTTTTTCCCCTCTCAGCGGTTTTTTCGGGTTAGCCCACCCATCGCGGTCAGGGGCTAGGGGGGCATTAGAGGGGCATTCTCGTCCCGGTGCGGCAGGCACCCACGCGAGCACGATGCAATCAACGGATGGCGGCGCACCGCTTGCTGTCAGCCTCGCCCGCGACGCCGTCGAAGCGGGCGACCAGAGGTGGCGGTTCTGCGCGGCCGCATCCCCGGACCTTTGAGGCGCAGCGACAAAGCTGGCCATCCTCATCTGGCAACCGCGTCACGGCCTAGACCGCCGATGAGGGCGGGGAAGGCTGGCGCCAGGCTGGGGGCCGAGGCACGGGGTAGGTTTATATTAAGATCCTGGTCCCGATAGTCGCGCCGCTCGGCCAGTTCCCGAGCCGGGCCAAGGGGCTCAATTCAGCCCAAAGTGGCTCAATCCAGCCCAAGGCGGCCCTATTTGGCACTCTCACCTTGACAGTGCCAACAGGCCTGGAGCATATAGCCCGCGCGGGCGCGGCGCCGACCAGTGAGGCCCGCCCAGCAAGGCGCGACCTTTGCGGAACTGCCCGCAGGGTCACGTCGCAAACGCCCAAACAGCTAATCAATCATGAGGGTGATCAGATGAAATTCCGTCCTCTTCACGATCGTGTTGTCATTCGCCGCGTGGAGGAAGACACCAAGACCACCGGCGGCATCATCATTCCCGATACGGCCAAGGAAAAGCCCATGCAGGGCGAGGTGGTCGCCGTGGGCCCCGGCGCCCGCGACGAGTCGGGCAAGGTCGTGCCGCTCGACGTCAAGGCCGGCGACCGGGTGTTGTTCGGCAAGTGGAGCGGCACCGAGGTCAAGATCGACGGCGAGGAGCTCCTCATCATGAAGGAGAGCGACATCCT
>CAYUBZ010000142.1:0-4129 GCA_964443205.1 uncultured Hyphomicrobium sp.
ACTTACACGGGCCTCAGGCCCGGCGAGAAGCTCTACGAGGAGCTGTTGATCGGCGAGAATACTACGGCGACGGAGCACCCGCGCATCTTGCGCTCGGATGAGCCGTATCTGCCCGCAGAAGTGCTCGAGCGCGAGCTCGATCTTCTCAAGGCGGCCATGAAAATGCGCGACGTCGAGACCATGCAGGCCGTGCTCATGCGCACGGTGGAGGGATACCAGTCGAGGCCGCATCCGGCGCCGCCCGGCGAGGACGCGGCGCTTGCGGCCTGGACGCCGTCCTCGCGGACCTTGCATTGACATGGCGATGGCAGCGGCAGTGGCCGCCCCGGCGACAGCAGTAAGGCGCGTCGCGATCATCTCCCCTTCAAGAGAGTCCCTGCAGCAGTTGCGGGGCTCTCTGTTTGCACAAATCGTCGCGCGCCGGCACCGCATTCTCGCCATTGCCCCCCGGTTCGCCGAGGAGGACATCGAGGCGCTCGACGAGATGGGGGCTGAGCACGCCGTCTTCGGGGCCGACCCCAATTCGCTCAAGCTGTTCGCCGATTGGAAAGCGATCGGCGCACTCAAGGCGATCCTATCCGAGTGGGGGCCTCACGTCGTTCTGGGGTGCGGGGCGAAGCCGATGATCTATGCGGCGCTTGCGGCTAAAAGCACCGGCGTTGACCGGGTGGTCTTGCTCGTCAACGCGTTGCCGGAGCACCGCTTCGCCGGTGCGCTCGCGGCCGACGAGATGCCGGCATGGCGCTATGGACAGGCCCTGCGCGCGGCCGACGAAGCCGTCTTCTATAATCGCGACGATATCGGTCTCCTGAAGCGGCTGGGCTTGCTGCCGCCGGATCTGCCCACTGTGGTGGTGCCGGGGGCAGGCGTCGATCTCGAGCAGCACACGCTGCAGCCATTGCCGCCTCTGAGCCAGGGGCTCGTCTTCCTGATGATCGCCACGCTCGACCGGCGCAAGGGCGTCGTCGAGTACTGCGAGGCGGCACGCGAGGTGCGCACGCGCGCACCAAATACGCGGTTTTTGCTGGCGGGCCCCCCCGGCGAAGGGCCGTCGGGCATTCGCCCCGACGACCTTGCCGCCTTCGGCGCGGTCGTGGACTACCTCGGCCCTTCCGAGGACACGCGCGCGCGGCTCGCCGAATGTCATATCTTCGTCTATCCCGCCTACGCCGAGGGCATGCCGCAGCCGGTCCTGGAGGCGATGGCCGCCGGCCGGCCCATCATCACCACCAACGTTGCGGGGTGCCGGGACACCGTGGACGAGCGCGTCAACGGGTGTCTCGTCGAGGCGGGCAATGCGCGAGCGCTCGCTGAAGCGATGGAGAGCTTCCTCAAGCGGCCCGATCTCATTCCGCCGATCGCGCGCGCGAGCCGTGCCAAGGCTGAGCGCTTCTGCGGCATCGAGACCGTCAACAACGGGCTGCTGGCGGCGCTGGGAATCGACTAAACGGGCGCAGCCCCCGGCTCAACGGCCGCGATAGAGCGTGTAGCTGAGCTTTGGCTGGTGGAACGAGGCGTCGGGATCGACGAGCATGTTGGGCCGGATGGCCTGGCGCCCCAGCAGCATGCGGTAGGCCATCCGCTCCCGGTTCGTCAGCGTGACCTCGATCGGCCATGCCTGTGCCCCCAGGCTGAGCCGTGTCGCAATGACGAAACGCAGCTCGCGTTCGCCGTTGGAGCTTATGACCTCGCGACGGTCGATGACGGCGGCGGCGGTCTCGATCTCCAGGTCCGCTTGCTTTGGGTTGGGGCGCACGGTGAAGCGCACCATGGGCCGCGCGCTCGGCCCAAAGGGCTCGATCAGGCGCGTGTGCAGCGCCGATGTCTTGGCGCCGGTGTCAATCTTCGCTTTGAGGGCCGGCAGGCCGAGATCCGGCAAGGCCACCCATTCCTGCCAGCCGAGAATCATGCGTGACGGCATCTGGTGCACCGGAGGCAACCCTCTGCCCAATCTGCTCGATCAGACCGCTTCCCGGGCAAATTCATAGCAGGGATCGAACGGATCCTTCTTCTGGGTGCGGGCGGAGCCTGCCAGGCCTGGCAGGCGAATCTTAGGGCCCGCACGTGGCCGGCGAGGCACTTTAATACCGTATTTACACTGAGGTGAAACCCCGCCACAAATCCGCTTTTTTCTACGCCGCTGATCTGGCCCGCCTCTCCGGACGGCTTGGGATAGCGGACCTGCTTGCTTGCGCCGTGCCCGTGCGCGCCGGGAGAGCCAAAACGCCTATGGAGACTGAAAATCATGACAACGAAGAAAGTCTTGCTGGCCCTGGCAGCCACGAGTTTCCTCGCGCTCGGGACCGTTGTGCCGGCGTACGCGCAGGACGATCCGCCGGCTGCCGATGATGGCACAATGACGGACGTGCCGGCCGATCCCGACAGCATGGAGCCCGGTGATACCACGCAGGATCCCGGCACCGACGAGGGTGACGGCTCCAACATGGATAGTGGCGCAGAGGGCGGCACCGAGGGCGGCGACCAGCCCCAGTAAGCCTCTAGCTCGAGGGCGACGCCGGGGCCAACTCAGGCCCCAGCCCCGAGAGAGTTGATCGCGATTGGGCCCCGACGCCTGCCGGGCTTGCACCGGAGAGGCCGTCGGGGCCTTCGCATTGGGGCTCCCAACCGCGCGGGATCCCTGGGCGGCTGGCTATGCAATTGACCGGGCTGCCGGACTTTCCTATTTCAAATGTATGGCGATACGGCCGATCATTACCCTGCCCGACCCGGCTTTGCGCACCGTGTCCGCGCCGATTGAGCGCGTGGACGACGAGCTGCGCCGGCTGATGGACGACATGCTGGAGACGATGTACGCGGCCCCCGGCGTCGGCCTCGCCGCCATCCAGGTGGGCGTGCCGCGCCGCCTCGTCGTGCTCGACGTTGCCGAGGACGGCGAGGAGCGCCAGCCGTTGTGCCTCGTCAACCCCGAGATCGTCACGCTGGGCTCCGAGATGCACCTGCACGAGGAGGGGTGCCTGTCGATCCCCGACGTCCGTGTGGAGATCGAGCGGCCGGCGACGGTGACCGTGCGCTACCTCGACCGCGAGGGCGAGCGCAAGGAGCTGGCGGCGGAGGGGTTGCTGGCCACCGCCATCCAGCATGAGATCAATCATCTCGACGGCAAGCTGATTATCGACTTCCTCTCGGCCCTGAAGCGCGACATTGTGGTGCGCAAGTTCAAAAAGCAGGCGCGTACCGCCGAGGCGCTTTGACGCCTATCTGATCGATCCCGCAAGCGGACGCACCGATGACCCTGCGCATCGTCTTCATGGGCACGCCGGAGTTCTCCGTGCCGACGCTCGCGGAGATTCTGGGCGCCGGTCACGAGGTCGCGGCCGTCTACACCCAGCCCCCGCGGCCGGCGGGGCGCGGCATGGTGGAAAGCAAGTCGCCGGTCCATCGCTTTGCCGAAAGCACCGGACTTGAAGTGCGCACGCCCAAGGGCCTCAAGGGCGAGGACGCGCAGCGCGACTTCGCCGCGCTTCATTCCGACGCCGCCGTCGTCGTTGCGTATGGGCTCTTGCTGCCCGCCGCTGTCCTCGCCGCGCCGCGGCTCGGCTGCTTCAACCTGCACGCCTCGGCACTGCCCCGCTGGCGCGGCGCCGCGCCCATTCAGCGGGCGATCATGGCGGGGGACAACGAGACGGCGGCAAACGTCATGCGCATGGAGCAGGGTCTCGACACCGGACCGGTGTGTCTCGCCGAGCCCGTCCCCATCGGGCCCGACATGACGGCGGGGGAGCTGCACGACGTCTTGGCGCAGCGCGGCGCCAGCCTGATGGCGCGTGCGCTCGGCGCGCTGGAGCGCGGCTCGCTCGATTGCAGGCCGCAAGCGGATTCGGGAGTCACCTATGCGGCAAAAATCGACAAGGCCGAAGCGCGCATCGATTTTGCGAAGCCCGCACGCGAGGTGCACAATCTCATCCGCGGGCTCTCTCCTTTTCCCGGGGCCTGGTTCGAGGCGGGCGCTGAAGGCAAGCGCGAGCGCATCAAGGTGCTGCGCGCCTCGTTGGTCGACGGCCGTGGCCGTCCCGGCGAGGTGCTCGACGACCAATTGACGGTTGGGTGCGGCGAGGGTGCGGTCCGTCTCCTCGAGCTGCAGCGGGCCGGCAAAAAGCCGATGGGTGCC
>CAYUBZ010000142.1:4229-6426 GCA_964443205.1 uncultured Hyphomicrobium sp.
TTAAGCATGCAGGCGGTCTGTTGGCGGGGGCCCCCCAAGGCGCGTTAAGGTGGCGCGTTAAGCCATTGTTAGCCACGTTTTGCCGCGCCAGTTCGGAGTCCGCCGATGCGTAGTCTCACAGTTCTGCTTGTCGCCGCCGCGGCGGCCGTCCCGGTTCAATCTCTCCTAGCCGAGCAGGCGCATACGACCCGCATCGTGACTCAGCAGTACTACGGCGCCGTCGTCACGGTCGAGCATGGGGTCCGCGTCATCCGTCCCCTTCCTCCGACCGAGCATCTGATCGTCAATCAGGACGGCAAGTCCCCGTTGGTGCTGAGCATCGGCAAAAGGCCCGTCAACAATCAGAGCCCCTGGTCAATGTTGGCAAGGTAGGGCCCTTCCGCCAAGCGGGTGTGCGCGCCCTGCTGCTGGCTCTTCGATCCCTTTTGCGGGTTGAGGCGCTGCGTGCGTGCGGCTAGGGATGATGCCGCGCCTTGTCGGCGCCTCGCATCCGAGCGCCCATGCCCCGCTACCGCATCCTCATCGAATACGACGGCACCCCGTTCCATGGCTGGCAGCGCCAGGCGCAAGGGCCGTCCGTGCAGGGCGCGCTCGAGGAGGCGCTCAACCGGTTCTGCGGCGAGCCGGCAAGCGTGCGCGGGGCCGGCCGCACGGACTCGGGCGTGCACGCGCTGGGCCAGGTCGCACATTTCGATCTGCAGAAAAGCTGGGAGCCTTTCAAGGTGCGCGAGGCGCTCAACTTTCACTTGAAGCCGGCGCCGATCGTCGTGCTCGACTGCGCGGTTGCCGCCGACGATTTCGACGCCCGCTACAGTGCCACCGCGCGCCACTACCGCTACCGCATCTTGAGCCGCCGCGCGCCGCCGGCACTCGACCGCGACCGCGTGTGGTGGCTGCCGATCAAACTCGACGCCGACGCCATGGGGCGCGCGGCGCAGGCGCTGCTGGGGCGCCACGACTTCACGACCTTCCGCGCCGCACAGTGTCAGGCCAACTCGCCGCTCAGGACGCTCGACCGGCTCGATGTCACCCGGCAAGGCGAGGAGATCGTCGTCGCGGCCTCCGCGCGCTCCTTCCTGCACAACCAGGTGCGCTCCATGGTGGGCAGCTTGAAGCTCGTCGGCGAAGGCAAGTGGCGCGAGCACGATCTCGCAGCGGCGCTCGCCGCCAAGGACCGCGCCGCCTGCGGGCCGGTCGCGCCGGCGTCGGGACTTTATCTCGTCAAGGTCGACTACGGCGCGCCGCCTGCGGCGCCTGAGGAGATCGCCGACGACGACGATTGAAGTGACGAGCGGCGCGATTCCAATAGGGACCCACTGGCTGTTTCGTGATGTGATTGTCACTTGCGAAGGCCGGCCAAGCCTGAGCCGCACTTCTCCATCGGCGCCGCCGTCGTCGACCAGCGGTCCTTCGTCACCGTCACCACGTACCGCCGGCAGCCGGCGGCAGCGCCGGGCACGAAGCGGACCTCGAAAAGGGCAAGCTCGGGCCGGCGCTCCCGCGGCCAGGCGTAGGTGCCGGTGTCGGGCGTCTTGGCCAGGGCGGTCTCTATGGCGATCCGCGCATTGCCGTAGTCGGTCTGCGACAGCCGCGACAGGAGGGCCCGCGACAGATCGGGGTGAAGGCCCACGGCGGCCGCGCGCGCCCGATACGGGTCGGCCTGGTCGGAAGGGGGTGGCCGAAGCGGCGAGTCTGCGAACCCTTTGTCAGCCGGTGCGGTGGCGATCGTCGTCAGGGGCTGAGCCGGCGGCGGTGTCGAAGCATCGGCGGCGGCACTCTCGCTCGGTGGTTGGAGCGACGCGGTATCGATTTGCGATGCCGGCTCGGCGGCGCCAGCGTGGTCCGGCGGGGCCATCGCCGGCACGCCGCCCGGTTCTCTGGCGTCCATCAAGGCCGACGCGGTCGCGAATTTTGTCGAAAGCCAACCCTGCCAACTTTCCGGGTGTCTGAGCAGCCACCAGCCGCCGGCCACGATCAGGAGCACCATGCATACGCGCAAGATGGAATTCCCGCGCGTGCTGACCGGCGGCGGGCAAATCCTCTCCCCCGGGTAGAACGGGCCTTCCAGCGCGTCGTCTTCGTCTGGATCGAAATAGGAAGCTGGCGCACGTTTGCGCCGAGCGAGCACACTCATGACTAACCCCCTGATATCTATCCCTTAGTAGATATCGGCCCGCTGCCGCCTATGGGTCAGCAC
>CAYUBZ010000143.1:0-6366 GCA_964443205.1 uncultured Hyphomicrobium sp.
CGCGCGCTCGTCGTCGGCTTCACGGGACCGCCCGGCGCCGGCAAGTCGACGCTCGTCAACGCGGTCATTGCCGACCTCCGCGCCGACGGCAAGACGGTCGGCGTCATCGCCGTCGATCCTTCGAGCCCCGTCTCGGGCGGCGCCATCCTCGGCGATCGCATCCGCATGACGGCCGCCCACGACGATGAGGGTGTGTTCGTGCGCTCACTGGCGAGCCGCGGCTATCTCGGCGGCCTCTCGCCGGCTGCCGTCCGCATCATCGACGCGCTCGACGCCGCGGGGCGCGATCTCATTCTTCTGGAGACCGTCGGCACCGGCCAGAGCGAGATCGATGTGGCGGAGGTCGCCGACGTGCGCATCGTCGTCACGGCGCCGGGCCTGGGCGACGACATCCAGGCCATGAAGTCGGGCCTGTTGGAGATCGCCGACATCCTGGTCGTGAACAAGGGCGACCGGCCGGGCGCGGAGATCACCTTGCAGCAGCTCGTTGGCGCGCTCGCCATTCGCGCCGGCCGGACGGGACGGATCCCGGTCCTGCAGACGACGGCCACCACCAGTGATGGCGTGCCCGAGCTCGTGGCGGCGATTATGGATGCGGGCGGCAAGGTCGAGGCCGAAGGCGCCACCGCGCGGCGTCGGCGGCGGGCGCGCTATCTGATCGCACGGGCCGCCGCCGATCTCATCGCCGCGGGCGTGAAAGAGGGCGGGGCTCAGGTCCTCGAGGCCCTGGCCGACAAAGTCCTGGCCGGCGATCTAGCCCCCGAGGCCGCGGCAAAGCAGCTCTTGGGCAACAAGAAGTTACCCTGAACACCGTTCGCACGGCCAACACGTGCCGGCCACAAGGACATCCCGGCTGAGAGCCCGCCGATGCCCTGCGCCGGCCCGTAAATTCCGCCCCCTGATTAAGAGGCCTCTTACCAGTTTCGCGTACACGAACCGCAAAGTCCCGGGCGTGAGAGGGCAATTGTCGTGAAGTCCCCGTCGAAGGCGTATCGCGCCGACCAGGCACCTGCCCCTGCAGCCGCGACCGAAATCGAAACCAACCAAACGCCGACCGACTTGGCCCGCGCCCTCACCGCGCTCAGGCTCAACACCGAAGAGATCCTCCAGCACAAGCAGCAGCTCGAGCAGCTCAACAGCTGGTTCGAGATCGCTCTGGACAACATGGCGCGCGGGCTTTCGATGTTCGACGCCCAGCAGCGTCTCATCGTCTGCAACAAGATATACCGGCAGATCTACCGGCTCCCCGACGACCTGGCCCAGCCGGGGACGCCGCTGGCCGACATCGTGCGTTTTCACGTCAAGAGGGAGACGGGAAGCGAGCGCCCCGAGGATATCGAGAAGCAGCGCAAGTGGATCGACCATCACGTGGCCGAGCTGGCGCATGGCAAGACCTTCTCCTACGCCCAGCAGCTGAAAGACGGGCGCACCATTCTGGTCACGAACCAACCGCTCGCCAGCGGCGGCTGGGTCGATCTGCAGGAGGACATTACCGAAAAGCAGCGCGCCGAGCGGAAGATAAGCTGGCTCGCCCGCCACGATGCCCTCACCGAGATCGCCAACAGGTTCCATTTCCGTGAGCAGCTCGAGCATGCGCTGGACGATCTCCAGCCCAACAACGGTTTCGCCATCCACTGGCTCGACCTGGACAAGTTCAAGGACGTGAACGACACGTTCGGGCACCCGGTGGGTGACATGCTTCTCAAAAGCGTGGCCCGCCGGCTGCGCGAGACGGTGCGTCGCCCCGATGTGATCGGACGCCTTGGAGGCGACGAGTTCGCGATTCTGCAACGCAACGCGCGCCGCAAGGGCGACGCGGAGCGGCTCGCCACCCGCCTGCTGCGGGCGGTCAGCGAGCCGCACCATGTGGCGGGCCATACGCTGCAAGTCGACGCGAGCATCGGCGTGGCCCATGCGCCCGAGCACGGTCATACCGTCGACGAGCTATTGAAGAACGTCGACGTTGCGCTCTACAAGGCGAAATCCCACGGCGGAAAGTGCTTTGCGTGCTTCGAGCCGGGAGAGGACGAAAAGATCAAGGAGCGGCATCAGCTCGAAACCGACCTCAAGTTCGCCCTCGCGAGGCACGAACTGACCCTGCATTACCAGCCCATCATCAACGTCAAGGCCAACGAGGTGACGAGCTTCGAGGCCTTGATGCGCTGGCACCATCCGCAGCAAGGTCTGATCTCTCCGCGCGACTTCATTCCGACCGCGGAGCAGACCGGCCTGATCGTTCCCATGGGAGAATGGGCACTGCTCAAGGCCTGCACGGACGCGGCGACCTGGCCGGAACCGATCAAGGTCACAGTTAATCTCTCGCCGGTTCAGTTCGAGCACGGCGACCTGGTTGGCGCCACACGGCGCGCGCTGCACCAATCAGGGCTTGCAGCAGACCGGCTCGAACTCGAGATCACGGAAAGCGTGCTTCTGTGCGACGCTCCCGAGACGCAGGCGATCCTCAAGGAGCTGCACGATATCGGCGTGCGGATCGCGCTCGATGACTTCGGCACCGCGTTTGCGTCGCTGAGCTACCTGCAGAACTTTCCCTTCGACAAGATCAAGATCGATCGCAGCTTCGTGCGCGAGGTTCCCGACCGATCCGATTGCCTTGCCATCATTCAGGCCGTGACGACGCTTGCCCGGAATCTCAGCATGGAGACGGTGGCGGAGGGCATCGAGACCCGCGAGCACCTGACGACGGTTTCGGGCGCCGGCTGCGACGAGGTGCAAGGCTTTTATTTCAGCCGTCCCGTACCAGCAAACGAGGTGGACGAGGTGCTCGCGCTGTGCCGTCTCAAGTGCCTTGTGACGCCGCCCCCGCATGCGGCGAGCCATCCGCGTCCCAAGCGAACGCGCCGCAACCGCTCGGCCCGCTGATCCCGGCCGAGAGAACCCGATCTGGCCACAGCAGAATGGAAAAGGCCGCCGGTCACCCGACGGCCTCTCGACAAGAGAGCTCTGCGCTCCCGTGTCGGCTTAATTGTTGTCGTTGTCCTGTTGGTCGTAGTCCTGGCCTGAGGTTCCTCGTCCCGACCCCTGTTGCTTGAGCTCATATTGCCCCGTTCCCGGCGGAGATGTTGGCGCGCGCGCGGCCGGGTTGTCATTGGCCGAAGGGTCCGTCGGCACATCAGAGTCGGGCGACGGGATCGTGTTTTCATTCGACATGGGATCGTCCGGAAGCCCGTTGTCCTGAGCAAAACCCGGGTTGGTCAGCAAGCCGAGCGCAAGCATTGCGGCCCCGGCAGCAATCGCCTTCGACTTCATGGATGGATCCTTTCCTGGATTTCCGCCGCTAGACGTCGGCGGTTTTCTCGCCACCTGACCCGGCAAGTCTGCGTCCGGGCGCGCCAATCTGGCGTCGTCGCGTTGCCGCGCCAACACCGCCCGCTTTAAATGGTTTGTGCCCCGTAAAATTCGTCGCATGCTATTGAGGGCATTGCTGCACAATTGCCGAGCCTGGAATGCCCGACCCCCGCCAACACGAGGCCGCTGCCATGGCCCGGCCGACACGCGCGGCTGCCCCGGAGGCGGGCGGGACCGGTTTTGCCGGCCACCCGCGCGGGCTCGCCACGTTGTTCTTCACCGAGCTGTGGGAGCGTTTTTCCTATTACGGCATGCGCGCCCTGCTGGCGCTGTTCGTCGTCACCCCGATTGCAGCGGGCGGTCTGGGCCTCACCACGATCGACGCGGCGCGCATCTACGGCAACTACACGATGGCGGTCTACATGCTGTCGATTCCGGGCGGGTTCATCGCCGACCGCTATCTAGGCGCACACCGTTCCGTCCTCATCGGCGGAGCGATCATCGCCTGCGGCCACTACACGCTGGCGATCGACTCGCTCGTCGCATTCTACGCGGGGCTTGGCCTGGTGGCGCTCGGCACCGGCCTCTTCAAGCCCAACATCAGCGCCATGGTCGGAGCGCTCTACCCGGCGGGCGATGAACGCCGCGACGCCGGCTTTTCGATCTTCTACATGGGCATCAATATCGGCGGCTTGATCGCGCCGCTGGTCACGGGATTTCTGGCGCAGACCAACATATTCAAGGCGTGGCTCTCAGGTTGGGGCTTCGATCCCGCCTTGAGCTGGCACTGGGGCTTCGGCGCGGCGGGTGTCGGCATGACGCTGGGGCTCATCGTCTACCTTTGGCAGGGCGACCGCCTCGCCCACGTCGGGCGCCCCCCGCAAATTTCCGCCACGACCTGGGGCACCAGCTTGCTCGTCGTCGCCGGAACGGTCGCCGTCATGGGTTTGACCATGCTGTCGGACGATCCGTCGTTTCAGTGGCTGCGCGCGCTCTTTCTGCTCGTCCCCCTCGCCGCCATCGCATGGTTCGCCACCCGCGGCGATCTCGACTCCAAGCGTATCGCCGCTGTCTTCGTCTTCTTCATCGCCGCCATGATCTTCTGGGCGATCTTCGAGCAGGCCGGCATCACCATCATACTGTTCGCCCACCAACTGACACGCGCGAGCATTTTCGGCTGGTCATTCCCGTCGGCCGCGTTCCTGTCGTTGAATGCGCTGTTCGTCATCCTGCTTGCTCCCCTTTTCGCCTGGGCTTGGGTGCGCTTGGGTGCCCGACAGCCCTCCAGTCCGGTGAAGTTCGTGCTGGGGCTTTTCTTTCTCGGTGCGTCGTTCCTGCTGATGGTCCCGGCGGCCATGCTCACCGCCGAAGGCCGGGTCAGTCCGCTGTGGCTGGTCGGGCTGTTCTTTCTGCAGACGGTCGGCGAGCTGTTCCTGAGCCCCGTGGGCCTCTCAACTATGACCAAGCTCGCGCCCATGAAATTCGTGGGCCTCATGCTGGGCGTGTGGTTCTTAGGCGCGGCCTGGGGCAACAAGCTCGCCGGCGTGCTGGGCAGCGGATTCACTTCGAGCGACGCGCAAGGGCTCGCGACGTTCTTCCTGCAGCAGGCGGCGCTCGTCGGCGTGGCGACGGTGTTGCTGCTCGCGCTCGTGCCTTGGGTCCAGCGCCTCATGGGCGGCGTGCGCTGAGGGCGGCCCGCGCAGTCATGCGCTCCTATAGCCCTAGCGTGCCTGCCGGAGGCCACCTCGCTTGCGGTGACGCCATGCAATCAGCGCGAGCGAGACGAGTGCCACCAGGGTGATCGCGGCGCCCGCAAGAAAGGTCATCGTTGGCCCATAGACGTCCCACAGCGCCCCGGCGAGTAGGCTCGCCAGCAGCATTGCGACGCCGCCTGCCAGATTGAAAATGCCGAACGCCGTGCCGCGCAGATCCTCTGGCGCAGTGTCGGCCACGAGCGTTGCAAGCAGACCTTGCGTGAGCCCCATGTGGAGGCCCCATATTACGGTGCCCAGTGCCACGCCCGGCAATGTCCCTGCAAACGCCAACACCAGGTCCGCCAGCGCGAGCAGGGCCACGCCGCTCAGGAGGACCCCGCCGCGTCCCAACCGATCAGACAATGCGCCGGCAGGATAGGCCGAAAGCGCATAAGCGATGTTCATGACGACGTAAACAGCCGGCACCAGCGCAACCGCGAGCCCTACATCACGCGCCTTCAGTAAAAGGAACGCCTCACTGAACCTGGCCAGCGCCAATACGGTGCCCGCCGCCACCACGAACCAGAACGCCTGGGGCAGACGCTTCGCGTCCTTTAATCGTGGCCGGCGGTCCTTGCTCTCGGTGGCGCTGCGCCGCGGCTCCTCAACACCAATGGTCATGAGCCCGAACGACGCGAACGCCGGCACGACGGCGATCCAGAACACGAACCTGTAATTATCGCTCGTCAATGCCATCAGCGCGATGGCCAAGAGGGGGCCAAGAAAGGCACCGACGGTATCGAGCGATTGGCGCAGGCCGTAGCTCGCACCCCGCACAGCCGGCGGGCTGAGTTCGGCAAGGAGGGCATCCCGGGGCGCACCGCGAATGCCCTTGCCGACCCGATCGACGAACCTGGCGGCGACGAGCCAACCCACGCTATTGGCCAGCGCGAAAACGGGCTTGGTGGAAGCCGAAAGGCCGTAACCGATCGCCGCCAGCAGCTTGCGTCGACCGAGCCAGTCCGACAGCGCACCGGAAAAGATCTTGGTGATCATCGCCGCGGCCTCGGCGATTCCTTCTATGAAGCCGACCGTCAGAGCGGACGCACCAAGCACAGCAACGAGGTAGACCGGCAGCAAGGCGTGGATCATCTCGGACGAGACGTCCATGAACAGGCTGACAAGCCCCAGCGCCCAGACGCCGCGCGGGATAGCTCGCAGACCGGTCCTCTCGGGTTCGATGGCTGCCACCCCGTCTGCCGTGCCGCCGTGCCAACCGGAGGATCAGCGCCCTCATGCGGCCTCGGCGTGGTCCTTCATCAGCTTGTAGTTGATGGAGTCCAACAGCGCCTCGAAGCTCGCATCG
>CAYUBZ010000144.1:0-6357 GCA_964443205.1 uncultured Hyphomicrobium sp.
ACGTCGACGGCCTTCTCGCCGAAGGTGGTGATGTGCGCCGACGTGATGTCGAGGAAGAGGTTGGACAGCGTGCTCGTCAACTCGTAGAGCAGCCCCGGCCTGTCACGCCCGGCGACCTCGATCACGGTGAACTGATCGGAGAGCGCATTGTTGATGATGACCTCCGGCTCGACCGTGAACGCCATGATGCGGCTGGGCGGCGCGCCGCGTTCCGCCAGCAGATCCTTGAGCCAAACGTCGCCGCGCAGCAAGCGGCCGATCATGCCGCCGATGCGGCGGCCACGGCGAAACTCGTCCTCGTCGTACTTGAACTCGCGGTTGAGCAAGAACGTGTCGAGGGCATACCCGTCGCGCGTCGTCATGATGTGAGCGCCCGCGATATTGGCCCCGGCGGCGGCGCAGGCTCCAGCCAGCAATGCCAGCAGACGCGGATGGTTCGGCGCCACGACGGTCAGCTCGGTGATTGCCGTAAAAGCATCCGTCGTGGTCTCGGTGGCCAGATGCAGGCCTTCTCTTTCGGCGCGCTGCAACAGTAGCGCGTGCTCGACCTGGCGCGTGGTGTCGGTGCGCAGCCAGTAGTCCGGATAGTGTCGGTCGATGAAGCCCTCGACCTCGGCCGGCTGCCAATCGGGAAGGGCTACACGCAGCTCCGCTTGCGCCTCGGCGATGCGCTGGCTGCGTTTGACCTGGGTGTGGCCGCCGGCGACCAGCGGCTCGGTCTCGTAATAGAGCGTGCGCAAGAGCTGGCCCTTCCAGCCGTTCCACACGCCGGGACCGACGGCGCGGATGTCGGCGACGGTGAGCAGCAACAGCAGCTTGAGCCGTTCCGGACTTTGCACCACGTCGGCGAAATCCCGGATGGTCTTGGGGTCCGACAGATCGCGGCTCTGGGCGATGTTGCTCATCGTCAGGTGCTGCTCGATCAGCCAGGCCGCCGTCTCCGTCTCGGCCGCGCTCAAGCCGAAGCGCGGACCGAGCTTGCGCGCCACGCGCGCCCCAACCATCGAGTGGTCCTCTTTGTGACCCTTGCCGATGTCGTGCAGAAAGGCGGCAACGAACAGCGCGCGCCGGTTCTTGATGGTCCCGATGATCTCTGTCGACAGCGGCAGCTCGGCGGTGGCGCCGCCGCGTTCGATATCGGTCAACATGCCCACGGTGCGAACGAGATGCTCATCGACCGTGTAGTGGTGGTACATGTTGAATTGCGTCATGGCGACGACACGACCGAACTCCGGCACGAAGCGGCCGAGCACGCCAGCGTCGTTCATGCGCCGCAATGAAATCTCGGTGCCGGTGTCGCTGGTCAACAGCTCCATGAAGATGCGGTTGGCGTCGGGGTCGGCACGCAGCTTGTCGTCGATGAGGCGCAGCGACTGGCGCAGGAGCCGGATCGCATCGGGGTGCAGAAAGCAATTGGTGTGGCGTGCCTCCGCGAAGAACCGGATGAGGTTGACGGGGTCGCGCTTGAACACGTCGGGGTCGGCAACGTTGAAGCGATTGTTGTCGATCCGGAAATCCGTGCGCGTGCGGATCTGCCGGCGCGCTTTCCAGTTCAGCGGCCGCAACAGCCTGCCGAAGCCGGGCGACGTCTTGAGCTGTTGCACCTCCAGGGCCGAGCACAGGATCGTCGTAAGGTCGCCGACGTCCTTGGCGATGAGGAAATAGTGCTTCATGAATCGCTCGACGGCGCGCAAGCCGCCGCGCTTGCTGTAGCCCAATTGCTGGGCGAGCCACGGCTGCACGTCGAACGTCAGCACCTCCTCGGCCCGGCCGCTGATGAAGTGCAAGTAGCACCGGATCGTCCACAGGAAGTCCTCGCACTTGCGGAACGTGGCCACCTCGTCGGGCTTGAAGATGCCGGCCGCAACGGTGGCGGCCCCCACCCCCTGGCCATACAGATACTTCGACAGCCAGTGCAGGGTGTGCAGATCGCGCAAGCCCCCTTTGCCATCCTTGATGTTGGGCTCGACCTTGTAGCGGCTCTCGCCCGTCGCCCGATGCCGCGCATCGCGCTCGGCCATCTTTGCGTCGATGAAGGCGCGCGCGGTGCCGGCGACGACCTCGTTGCGGAAGCGCTGCTCGAACGTGGCGTAGAGCTGCGCATCGCCGTAGATGAGACGCGCATCGAGCAGCGCCGTGCGCACCGTGATGTCGGCGGCCCCCATCTTGATGCACTGGTTGACGGTGCGCGTTGCGTGGCCGACCTTGAATCCCAGATCCCACAGCACGTAGAGGATGTACTCGGCGACGCTCTCTCCCCAGGGCGTCTGCTTGTAGGGGAGCAGAAAGAGCAGGTCGATGTCGGAGCCAGGCGCCAGCAGGGCGCGCCCGTAGCCGCCCGTCGCCACGACGGACATCCGCTCGGCATCGGACGGATTGGTCGCTCGGTAGACGTGCGCGACCGTATAGTCATAGAGCACGCGAATGAGCTCATCTTGAAATTGCGACAGCCCCGCCGCGCAACGCCGGCCGTTTCCGTCGCTCTCGAGTCCGTTGCGCGCCGCCTGGCGTGCGGTTTCGACCAGCGATTTCAGGCGCAAAATCAGCGTGGGGCGCGCCTCCGCAGCATTGCCGTGGGCCCGGAACGCCGCACTCAGCTCCTCGCGCAACTCGCGTGGATCGAAGTAGGGGGCGGCTTTTTGGATCGCTTTGTCCATGGCGCAGTGAATGTAGGGCAGCTTTCGACGCAAGCTAGCCGCGGTCTCCCAATTTTAGCGTTGCGGCTTTAACCGGTTCTGACGCAGAGCCTTGAGGTGATACACCGCATCGAGCGCGGCGCGTGGGGTCATTTCGTCGGGCTTCAGCTCGTCGACGGCCTGCTCCACCGGCGAGGGAGCGGCGGCCGCGTTGGACGAGGCTTGCGGGCGCATTACCGCAAACAAAGGCAGCTCGTCGAGCATATCGTTGCCGGAATCCTTCTTTCCCTCCGTCTTCTCCAAGAGGGCCAGAACCTCGCGCGCGCGGCCGAGAACCTGGGCGGGAAGGCCTGCGAGCTTGGCAACCTGGATGCCGTAGGAGCGGTCCGCGGCCCCGGGCTTCACTTTGTGCAGGAACACGATCTCCTCATGCCACTCGCGGACGTCCATGGTGACGTTGGCGACACCGCCCAGGCGCCGGGCGAGCGCGGTGAGCTCGTGGTAGTGGGTCGCGAACAGCACGCGCGGCCGCGCCACATCGTGCAGGAACTCCACGGTGGCCCAGGCGATTGACAGACCGTCGAAGGTCGCGGTGCCGCGGCCGATCTCGTCGAGGATGACGAGGGAGCGCTCGCCGGCCTGATTGAGGATGGCCGCCGTCTCCACCATCTCGACCATGAACGTCGAGCGCCCGCGCGCCAGGTCGTCGGCGGCGCCGACGCGGCTGAACAGGCGATCGACCGCGCCGATGGTCGCCGACCGCGCCGGCACGTACGATCCCATCTGCGCCAACACGGTGATCAGCGCGTTCTGGCGCAGGAAGGTCGACTTGCCGGCCATGTTGGGACCCGTCACCAGCCAAATGCGGCCCTCGGCCGTTTCATCGAAGCCGGGAGCCGGCGCGATCTCGGCGCGGCCCAGAACGCAATCGTTCTCGATGAAGGGGCCGGCCCTGGCAGCTTTCAGCGCCTGCTCCACCACGGGATGGCGCCCGCCACGGATCTCGAAGGCCTGGCTGTCGTCCACGCGGGGCCGCGTGTAGGCCTCGGTGCGGGCAAGCTCGGCAAGCCCTGCGGTCGCGTCGAGCTCGGCAAGCGCGGCGGCGACCTCTCCCAGGCCCTGCTCCGCCTCCTGCACCGCCGCCGCCAGCTCGGCGAACACGTCCTGCTCCAGGCTCAGCGCGCGCTCCGTCGCCGACGCGATGCGGCCCTCGGTCTCGATGAGCTCGGGCGTGGAGAAGCGCGCCGCATTGGCCATCGTTTGCCTGTGGCGGAACTCGCCCGACAGGGGCCCGTCCAGCAGCGGCTTGGCGTTCGCTTGCGTGACCTCGATGTAAAACCCCAAAATATTGTTGTGGCGAACTTTCAGCGATTTGATGCCCGTGCGCTCGACGTACGCCGACTCGAGCCCGGCCATCACGCCGCGGCTGTCCTCTTTGAGCCGGCGTGCCTCGTCGAGCTCGGGCCGGTAGCCGTCCCGCACGAAGCCGCCGTCGCGGCGCAGGTAGGGGGGATCGGCGACGAGCGCTCTATCAAGCGCGTCGTAAAGACCGCTGCCGATGGCCCGTAGCTGACCGGCAATGCGGCCCAGCTCCTCAGGCAGTCCCATGCCTTCGCCCTGCGCGGCGAGCAGTCCGGCACAGCGACCCGCGACGCCTAAGCCGTCGCGCACGGCTGCGAGATCGCGGGGCGACCCGCGGGCGAACGCGAGGCGTGAGACCGCGCGGGCAATATCGGGGGCCGATCTGAGACGATCGCGCAGATCGCCGCGCAGCGTCTCCTCGTCGATCAGAAAGCCGATGGCATCGAGCCGCTTGTCGATCCGGGCGGCGTCGCGCAACGGGCTGGCGAGCCGCGCGGCAAGCTCGCGCGCACCGGCGCCGGTCACCGTGCGATCGATGGCGGCCAGCAGACTGCCTTGCTTCTCGCCCGAGATCGCCCGTGTGAGCTCGAGGCTCGCGCGGCTCGCCGCGTCGATGAGGAGAGTGGATTCGCTGCCGGACTTCTTGGGAGGCCGCAACACGGGCCTGGCGCCCATCTGCGTCAGCTCGACGTACTTGAGCACCGCCCCGATCGCGGCGAGCTCGGGCCGCGTGAAGCCGCCAAAGCCTCCAAGCTCCGCGACCTTGAGCTGCTCCTTGAGGTTCGCTTCGCCGGCCAGGCTGTCAAAGTAGGCACCCGGCACCGGCGTCGCTGCCGCACCTGCCAGCTCGATCCAGCGCTTGAGTCCCTCGTCGCCGAGAAGCGCGTCGACGAGGATGACCTCGCTGGGCGCCAGCCGCACGAGCTCGCCCGGCAGGTCGGCGCCCTTGACCTCGCCCACCTCGCACTCGCCCGTCGAGATGTCGAGCGAGGCCAGCGCAACGGTCGCCTCAGACTCGGTGATCGAACCCTCCGCCTCACCCATCATCACGAACAGGGCGGTGAGATAGTTGCGGGCCTTGGAATCGAGGAGGGCGTCCTCGGTCAAGGTCCCCGGCGTGACGAGACGCACCACGTCGCGGCGCACCACGGCCTTGGAGCCGCGCTTTCTCGCCTCCGCCGGATCCTCGAGCTGCTCTGCGACGGCGACGCGATAGCCGAGCCGGATCAGGCGTTGCAGATACTCGTCGGCGCGATGGATCGGCACCCCGCACATGGGGATGTCCTGGCCCAGATGCTTGCCCCGCTTGGTGAGGACGATCCCGAGCGCGGCGGAGGCCACCACCGCATCGTCGAAGAAAAGCTCGTAGAAGTCGCCCATGCGGTACCAAAGCAGGCTGTCGGGGTTGGCCGCCTTGATCTCGAGGAACTGGGCCATGGAGGGGCTGGCCTCGCCGGCCGGCGCGGCGGGCGCGTGCAGAACAATGCTCTTGGCGGGCGCGGCCGAAGCCTGCGCCGCCTTGGTCTTGGCTCGTGTCCGTTTGGCCGCCATGACCCCCGATGGCCCCCGACTGTCCCAGCCCTCGTACTCGTTAACGGCGGTGGGCTACGATAGCGAGCCACAGCTTTCAACGAAAGCCGCCGATTGGCCACCGAGCGCCGTCTCCCCGCCGGCAATCGTTGGTCGATTGTTTCGACGGGCCCGTCGCCCTATCTTGCCTCGTTCACAACACTGGACCATCACATCGGATGACAACCAACAGAAGCTCAAAGGCCGCGCAAGCCCGTTTCACGGAGCAGGAGGCGCTCCAGTTCCATGCCCAGGGCAAGCCCGGCAAGCTCGAAATCACGCCCACCAAGCCGCTGGCGACCCAGCGCGACCTCTCTCTCGCGTATTCGCCGGGCGTCGCCGTGCCCGTGCACGCGATCGCCGAGAACCCCTCCTGCGTCTACGACTATACCAATAAGGGCAACCTCGTCGCCGTCGTCTCCAACGGAACCGCCATTCTGGGGCTGGGCAACCTCGGTGCCCTGGCGGCAAAGCCGGTGATGGAAGGCAAGGGGGCGCTGTTCAAGCGGTTCGCCGACATCGATGCGATGGACCTCCTGGTCGATTCCGAGGATGTCGACGCCATCATCAACTGCGTGCGCTACCTGGCGCCGTCCTTCGGCGGCATCAATCTGGAGGATATCAAGGCGCCGGACTGCTTCATCATCGAGCAGAAGCTCAAGGAGCTGCTCGACATTCCGGTGTTCCACGACGACCAGCACGGAACCGCCATCATCGCAGCGGCAGGCCTGCTCAATGCGCTGGCGCTCACCGGGCGTGACCTGAAGAAGTTCAAGCTGGTGGTCAACGG
>CAYUBZ010000145.1:0-6300 GCA_964443205.1 uncultured Hyphomicrobium sp.
CGGTGGGGAAACGCTTGCGCGTAGGCGAGCGCCAGCGTGGAGCCCCACGACCCGCCGACGATGAGCCATTTGTCGAAACCGAAATGCGCACGGATGGCCTCGATGTCGGCGACGAGGTGCGCCGTCGTGTTGGCCTTAAGGCTCAGATAGGGATGGCTGCGGCCGGCCCCGCGCTGATCGAACAGCACCGCGTGAAACCGCTCGGGGTCGAACAGGCTGCGGTGCGCGTGCTGAGCGCCGCTCCCCGGGCCGCCGTGCAGAAAGAGGGCGGGGATGCCGTCCTTGCGCCCGACCTCCTCCACGTAGATCCAGTGCCCGTCGCCGACGTCGAGCATGCGCGCGTCGAAGGGGCGGAGCGGTTCTGCGGCGGGGCTTTGATCAGGCATGGCGATCCGGGACTGACACAGGTCGGCAAAAAGCACAACTGACACGACATGGTTTCAATTTAGGGTTAGGTGCCGCCTGCATTTGGCGAAAGGTGCTCCCGCGATGACGGACCTGCATAACGTCGACTGGTCGAAGATACCCCCGCCGCCCGACGACGGGGCTGCCCGCCACCTGCACGGCATGCGGCTTCCCGCGGTTGCGTTGCCGGCAACCGACGGCAGCACGGTCGATCTGGCGGCGATCGGCGGACGCAGCGTGGTCTACGCCTATCCGATGACCGGGCGGCCAGGCGTGGCGCTGCCCGAGGGCTGGGATATGATCCCCGGCGCGCGCGGATGCACGACGCAGGCTTGTGCCTTCCGCGATCACTTCGCCGAGCTGAAGCAGCGGGGGGTGGACCACGTTTTCGGGCTCTCGACCCAGAAGACGGCCGATCAGCGCGAGGCCGCCAGCCGATTGCACCTGCCGTTTCCGCTGCTGTCGGACGCGCAACTCCAGCTGACAAAGGCGATACGACTGCCGACTTTCACCGCCGCGGGCTTGCGCCTGCTGCGGCGGCTGACGATGATCGTGGAGGCGGGGTGCGTCGCGCACGTCCTCTACCCCGTCTTTCCACCCGACCAGAGCGCGCAAGCCGTGATCGACTGGCTGGCCGCCAACGTGCAGCGACCCTAAGCCATGGCCCCACCAACGTGCAGGCGTGGGGGGTCGTTTTTCTGGCCCTTACTTTCTGGCCTTTAGCGGTTTATTTCGCTCCGGCACGCCCTATGTGCTGTGCCTGGCCCCCATCATCGAAGAGTTGAACCCCGTGCCCATCAAGACCGACAGACCGCCGCGCGAGACAAACCACGCGGGCGCGCCCCGGCGCGTCGGCGTCGAGTTGGAGTTCGCCGCCGTCACCGCGCGCGATGCCGCAGCCCTGGTGCAGAAGACCTTCGGCGGAACCGTGACGGCGATCGATGAGCATCGGTACGACATTCTGCGCACCGAGCTTGGCGATTTCCGCTCCGAGCTCGACTCCCAGTTCCTCCACCGCACCGCGGCCGGAGACGAGCCCCCGACCGGGTTGCAGATGCTCATGGCGAACTTCCAGGACGCCTTCCACGGGGTGCTTGGCGACATCGGCTCCGCGATCATCCCCTGCGAGATCGTGTGCCCACCGATCCAGATCGGCGATCTGCATCGGCTCGACGACCTGTTGGGGGAGCTGCGCCGCGTGGGCGCGCACGGGACGGACATGAGCCCGCTCTACGCCTTCGGCGCCCAGCTCAATCCCGACATCGCCGAGAAAAGTGCCGCGTGGATCGTCTCGGTCCTCAAGGCCTATCTGCTTTTGTCGGATTGGCTGCGGGCCATCATCTCGCTCAATCTGACGCGCCGCGTTCTATCTTTTGCCGATCCCTTTCCACCCGACTACGTCCTGCGCGTCACCGATCCCGAGTACCAGCCCGACATGGAGACCCTCATCGACGACTACCTGATCTACAATCCCACGCGCAACCGCGAGCTCGACATGCTGCCGCTGTTTGCGTGGATCGACGAGGAGCGCGTGCGCGACGCCGTCGCCGACAAGCGCATCAACCCGCGGCCCACGTTCCACTACCGCCTCCCCGATGCCCGCGTCGACCGGCCCGACTGGACCGTCACCACCGAGTGGAACCGCTGGTGCGTCGTGGAGCGGCTTTCCGCGCGACCCGAAAAGCTCGCCGCGATGGCGCAAGCCTACTGGGAGAACCAAGGCCGTCTGATCCCGCGCGACTGGGCCATCATGTCGAGCGAATGGATCGCCCTGCCATGAGGACGCCGCGCATCGGCGTGACCAGCTCGCTGGGCGGCGGCCGCTATATGTGGTGGTTCTACTGGCTGTCCATGCGGCTCTTCGGCGAGCACCCGATCCGTCTGGTGGCGCCCGGCGGCGAGGCGGCGCTCGACGGTCTCGACGGCCTGATCATCGGCGGCGGGGACGACATCAGCGTGGAGCTTTACGACGGAGAGCTGACCATCGACGTGCAATGCGACGCGGCCCGCGACCAGCTCGAATTGAAGGCTCTGGCCTATGCCGCCAAGCGCGACTTGCCCGTGCTCGGCGTGTGCCGGGGCGCGCAGATGCTGAACGTCTTCTATGGCGGCACGCTGCACCAGGACATCTACAAGGCCTACGCGGGGTTGCCGCGCCGGTGGACGCCGCTGCCCGCCCGCCACGTGACGATCGCGTCGCGCAGCCTGCTGCATAGGGTGCTCGGCGTCGATCATCTGCACGTCAACAGCCTGCACACGCAGTCGATCGACAAGCTGGGGGCGGGGCTCAAGGTGACGGCGCGCGATCGCCACGATGTCGTGCAGGCCGTCGAGGACGCTTCCGCGTTCTTTCGCATCGGCGTGCAGTGGCACCCGGAGTTCATGATCTATCGGTCCTCGCAGCGCCGGCTGTTCCGGGCCTTCGTGCATGCAGTGGACGCCAAGAGCGGCGGGCCATCCCTTGCAGTTGACCATCCGGGTTAGAGAGCTAAGCAGCAGTAGCAAATGGCCCTCCCGCTCATCCAACTCAGCAATATCGCCCTCACTTTCGGTGGGCATCCGCTCCTCGACGGTGTCGATCTCGCCGTCGCGGCGGGAGAGCGGGTGTGCCTGGTCGGGCGCAACGGGTCGGGCAAGTCGACGCTGCTCAGAATCGCGGCGGGACTGATCGCGCCCGACCGCGGCGAGCGCTTCGTGCAGCCTGGCGCCACCATCCGCTACCTGCCGCAAGAGCCCGATCTTTCCGGCCATGCGACGACGCTGGCCTATGTGGAGGCCGGACTGGGGCCCCACGATGATCCCCACCAAGCGCGCTATCTTCTGCAGCAACTCGGGCTCAACGGCGACGAGGACCCGACAAAGCTATCGGGCGGCGAGGCACGGCGTGCAGCCCTTGCGCACGTCCTGGCGCCGGCCCCCGATATCCTGCTGCTCGACGAGCCGACCAACCACCTCGATCTGCCGACCATCGAATGGCTCGAAGGGGCGCTTGCCGCCCAGCGCGCGGCGCTGGTGCTGATCAGCCACGACCGGAGGTTTCTTGAAAATCTGTCGCGCACCACCGTGTGGCTCGATCGCGGAAGAGCACGCCGCATCGAGCTGGGCTTTACGGCGTTCGAGGCCTGGCGCGACCAGCAGCTGGCCGAGGAGGAGGTCGCCCAGCACAAGCTCGACCGCAAAATCGTCGCCGAGGAGCATTGGGTGCGCTACGGCGTGACGGGCCGGCGCAAGCGCAACGTGCGGCGCATGGCGGAGCTGCAGAAGCTGCGCCAATCGCGGCGCGAGCACCGCAAGGCCGGCGGCAAGGCGGTCATCGACGCGGCGCAGGCGGACAAGTCGGGCGCGCTCGTTATCGAGGCCAAAGGCATCAGCAAGGCGTTCGGAGAGCGCAGAATCGTCGAGGATTTTTCCTGCCGCATCATGCGGGGCGACCGCATCGGCATCGTCGGCCCCAACGGCAGCGGCAAGACGACGCTCGTCAACCTTCTCACCGGCGCGCTCGAACCCGACCGCGGCGAGGTCCGCCTCGGGGCCAATCTCGAGATGGCGACGCTGGAGCAGGGCCGCGACAGCCTCGACCCCAACTGGACGCTGCGCGAGGCGCTGACCGGCGGGCGCGGCGACACGGTCTCGATCGGCGGCCGATCGAAGCACGTGGTTTCCTACATGAAGGACTTCCTGTTTGCCCCCGAGCAGGCGCGCACACCGCTGCGCGTCCTGTCGGGCGGCGAGCGCGGGCGCCTCATGCTGGCGCGCGCGCTGGCCAAGCCGTCGAACCTGCTGGTGCTCGACGAGCCGACCAACGACCTCGATCTGGAGACGCTCGACGTCTTAGAGGAGATGCTCGCCGACTATGCCGGCACCATCCTTCTGATCAGCCATGACCGCGATTTTCTCGACCGGGCCGTGCATGCGGTGATCGTTCCCGACGGCGACGGCCGCTGGGTCGAATATGTCGGCGGCTATACGGACATGCTGGCCCAACGCGGGGGCGACGTTGCAAGCAAGCCGACCCCCAAACCGAAAGCGCGCGCAAGCGTGGACACGCCCGCACAGACGGCTCGCCCGGCGCGGTCCGGCAAGCCGCGGCTCAGTTTCCGTGACCAGCACGCGCTGAAAACGCTGCCCCAGCGGATCGCGACGTTGCAGGCGAGCGTGCGTGAGCTGCAAGGGCGCCTGGAGGATCCCGGCCTCTACGCCCGCGACCAGAAGGCCTTCGCGGAGACGTCGAGTGCGCTCGCGGCCGCGCAATCAGAGTTGGCGGCGGCCGAGGAGCAATGGCTGGAGCTAGAGATTAAGCGCGAGGAGATCGAAGGCAGCTGATGCGACAACGCCAAGGCGGCTGCTGCGGCTATGTCGCTTCGGCGATGAGAACGTCCTCACCCGTCCGCTCGCGTACCCTTTCCAGCTCCGCCTGCGCGGCCATTTCCTCCCTCTTGGGCAGCGGCCCTCCAACCCAACGGTCCATCACGGCGCAGGCGACGAGATCCCCACACACGTTGAGCGTGGTGCGGCTCATGTCGAGCACCCGATCGACACCGATGATAAGCGCGATCCCGGCAGGCGGGATGCCGACGGCCGTCAACACGGTGGCGAGGATAACGATCCCGACACCCGGCGTTGCCGGCGTGCCGATTGAGGCCCCCACGGCGGTTACGATGATCAGAAGCAAGCCGCCCACACCGATATCAATCCCGAAGACTTGAGCTAGAAAAACCGCTGCCACGCCCTGGTAAAGCGCGGTGCCATCCATGTTGATGGTTGCGCCCAACGGCACGATGAACTGGCTGATCGAGGGCCTGACCCGCAGCTTCTCCTCGGCCGTGCGAATGGAAAGCGGCATGACGGCGGCCGAGCTCGATGTCGAGAATGCCAACAGCAGGACATCGCGAACCGATCTCAGAAAAGCGAATGGCCTGCGCGCGGAGACCACCGCGACGATCACAAGGTAGAACACCAACAGCAGCAGCAGCCCGGCCAGAACCGTGCACACATAGACGGCCATGCCGACGAGGATATCGACGCCGATCTTTGCCGCCAATTGGGCCATTAGGCCGAAGACGGCGAAAGGCGCCAGAATCATTGCCCATCTGACAACTGTCAGGGAGATTTCCTGAATGGATCCGAGCAAGTCGAGCAGGGGCTTCGCCTGCTTCGGCGCTGCCGTGACGAGCGCGACGCCGACGATTATCGCGAAGATGACAACACGCAGCATGTCGTTCTCCACCATCGAGCTCAGCGGATTCGACGGCAGCAGCGTCAACATCTTCTCGGGCAGCTCACCCCAGGATATTTTCGCGTCGGGCACCGCATCGATGGCAGGAGCCGGCGCCTCCAGTGCCTTGCGAACAAGCGTCCGGTTCACGTAGGCCCCGGGCTTGACCATCAGCGCAACGAACAGGCCGATGCTGATCGCGACGCATGTCGTCGCTACGAAATAGGCGATCACCCGCACGCCCACGGTCCTGAGCTGATCGACATTGTCGCTCGCCGCCAGCCCCCTGATGATCGAAGCGAAGACCAATGGGATAACGATCATCTGAATGAGCGCCAGGAAGAGCTGTCCCGGCAAGGCAAGCCAGCTGCTCAAGGGGATGGCGATTGCGGGCGGAACCCAGCCGACAGAGGGTCCGATGAGGACGCCGGTGGCCAGGCCGACGAGCATCCCGACCATGACCTTGAGCCACAGCCTGCCCCGCACGAGGCCCTGAAGCTGGCCGCTCAGATACCGGAGCGAGCGCGGATGCAGCGCTTCGATCGCCGTGCCGAAACGAATCCTCATTGGCACCGGCTCCGACAGTCCGGCACCGCGGCGAAGCGGATGCAAAAATCGCTGCCGTTCGCAAGGGGCATGGGCAAGACCTACCGGACCGGGAATGGCGCGGCCTTGCGGCA
>CAYUBZ010000146.1:0-6259 GCA_964443205.1 uncultured Hyphomicrobium sp.
AACTCGAACGCGCCGTAGAAGATAGAAATCGCGCCCTGCCTGCTCATTCCGACGCATCCGGCCACCTGTTTCGGCGACATCCGGCCACTCATTCCGGACGAGATATGTTCATTGTGCTGACAGCTTCATCTGTCGGAGACGATCCCGACGGCCACCCGTATCCGGATCGTGGGCTCTTGCGCAAACTGTTATAGGGCCGGCCAGGCGGGCCCCTGACGGTTATCGCTTGCCGTCTTGGGATTAACACTTTAGAGGCCGGCTATGACCCATAAGTGGTACTCCTTCCGACCGCTAACACATCCGCACATCACCACTTATGATATTTTCCTGGAGGTTCACCCGTGTTCGACATCAGCGTTCAGGTACAGCCATGACGACCATCCCATCCCGGATTCCGCTTCTTTTTCAATCTTTCGTGCATCTTGGCGCTGCTTCTTTGAGGTGGAGTTTGCTGGCGGTTGCTTTGTTATGCTCGGCCACCTCCGCAAACGCGGAATATCGGTTGAACGCCGGAGACGTCATCGAGGTTATAGTGGCCGGAGTGCCGGAGCTGAAACAGCGCGTGACGGTACAGGTCGATGGAACTATCTCGCTGCCATTGCTTGGCACCATTTTCGTGGGTGATCTGACTTCTTCTGAAGCCCGGGGCAAGATTCAGTCGGCTCTCGCGACCAAGGTCTTTCGGCAGACAACAGCAGACGGGCGCGAAAGACCACTCGTCATAAAGTTCGATGAGGTCGCCGCGTCGATTGTGGAATACAGGCCGGTTTACGTCAGCGGAGACGTATCAAAGGCGGGTCAGCTGACCTACCGTCCTTATATGACCGTACGCCAAGCTGTGGCTGCCGCAGGTGGTTACGGCGCGGTGCCGTTCAACACAAGCACCGCCTTGCGCGAGGCAATTGACCTGCAGGCTGACTATGCGTCGCTATGGGTATCATTTGCCAAGGAACACGTCCACGTCTGGCGCCTCAGATCCGAGCTGGGGGACGAGCGTGAGTTCGATCCGAAAATTTTGAAGGATGCGCCGTTATCTCAAGCAAAGCGTTCGGAAATCATGAAGTTGGAGGCCGAACAGATGAAGGTCCGAAAATCCGACTTCGAGCGTGAAAAAGCTTTCCTCACAAGCTCCATTAAGCAGGCCGGCCAGCACATTGCAGCACTCGAGGAGCAGGTGGACAAGGATGAGCAGGGCGCAAAGGCTGACCTAGAAGACCTAAAAAGGGTGACCGCTCTTTTCGAAAAAGGCACCCTTTCCATTCAACGCATCGCAGAAGCGCGCCGAGCGGTATTGCTGTCATCAACGCGTCTGCTGCAGACGCGTTCGCGGCTGATGCAGGTAACGAGGGATCGAGACGAATTTTCGAGACGGCACGAAAAGCTGTACGATCAGCGTAGAATTGAGTTGCTTCGGGAGTTGCAGGACGCTGGGGTCAAACTTAGCGAAATTCAGACAAAGCTGCATGGCATTGGAGAAAAGCTTCGATATACGACGAGGCCGCAGGCCACCGGGCAGAATGACAGAACGCCGGAGATAACCGTATTTAGAAAAGGCGAGAACGGCGAGGTTCGCTTCATCGCCAAGGGCGATACCGAGCTTCAGCCCGGCGACGTCGTCGAGGTTGTTCTGCGGACAAAAGATGCCCTGCAGGCAAAAGATCCCAATGTAGTTACACAATGACAGTGCTACGGATGACGAGCGCGCGTCCGAGGCGCTCGGGCATTTGTTACGGTGGGACCTGCCCCGTCCGGGAAGGGGTGAACTGTTGATATAATCTATCGTGAAGGCACGACGACTCTCGCCAGGCAGGACAAATCCGCGATGGAGCCCTCGTTTAAGGCGTCTGGCTCAGCAACACTGCAGCAGAGCGATTTTCCATAACCTAAGGATGTTGCCCTTCGCTGATCAGCTGGGATACCTTGAATCAGATACAAGGTCTTAGATGACAAGCGCAGTGCAGTTGCAGAGCGGCATCCAAGGAGAGGGATTATGCTGATAGAATTTTTCGGCTTGCCTGGTGCCGGAAAATCGACCCTGTCGCGACTGGTAGCCGATCATTTGCTGAGCAGGCGACTTGTCGTCGACGAGATTACTTACGATCTTGCTCACAGAAACAGTAGACGGAAGGCACTACTGAATAAACTTGCCCACGTTGTGCGTTTTGCCGCCGCCCGCCCGCGCCGCACGCTTTCCGACTTGGTCAGGATCGTGGCTACGCGGCAGGCGACGCTGGTCGACTTGGGCAAGTCGTTCTTCAACTGGATATTCATCTCGTCCCTCGCCACGCGCAAGCGATCTCCAGTCAAAATCATATTTCTCGATCAGGGCATTGCACAGGCATTGTGGTCTATCGGTTTCGCGGCCCGGCGAGAGAATTGGTTGGAGCTGCTTTTGGCGGCGTCTCACGGGACAACACCCAGGCCAGACTTGATCGTCTTTGTGCGGGCCGAACTTCAAGTGATCGGCAACCGGCTGGCGGCCCGCGAAGGGCATGCCAGCCGAATGGATGCTTTTCAGCGAGACCATGAAGTGCTGCGGCGGTCGGAGGCCCACGCCGACGCGATTATAGATAGGCTGAGGTCGGGCGGCGTCTCGGTTATCGAGGTCGAGAACAACGATTCCATGCAGCTGGTGTCCAGCGCGCGGCTCGTCGCGGACGCGATTATGACCGCGCTAAGTGAGCACAGGGGAACGTCAGGTGCCGGGCTTCAACAGGATACGCCGTTCGCAACGCACGAGGCGTCACGGACGGATCGCGCCTTGACGGATAGCCGAGCGATTTTACGACAATATCTGTTATCTTTCGCGAGTGAATCGTAGGGAGACGTGATGGCAACCCAGTCGGGTAAGCGGCAACATGGGAGCAAGCCGTGACTGTTGCGCGTCGCGGGTTGGCTCAGCGCAGTGTCGTGGGTGTGCTTTGGACGTCCGTGTCAATGGGTGCCCTGGCCATCGCGGAGCTCGTCGCCCTTGTCGTATTGGCCCGGCTACTCTCCCCCAGTGAATTCGGTCTGTACGCGGCAACACTGGTCGTAATCAAGTTTTCTGCAATCTTTTCGGGACTTGGCGTTGGTCCCGCGATCGTGCAACGGCCAAAGCTCGAGGAGCGCCATCTGCGGGTCGGGTTTACTTTGTCTCTGCTCCTCAGCCACACTGTTGCGGGACTGGTTTACACGGCAGCACCTGCCATTGCAGGCTTCTTCAATTTTCCCGACTTGGCTCAGGTGGTGCGCGTTGCGTGCTTTGTGTTCGCCTGTCAAGGATTCTCCATGGTGGCGCAGGCCTTGGCACAGCGTGAGTTACGTTTCCGCTGGCTCGCCGGAGTCGATGCAGGCGCCTTTGCAACCGGCTTCGTCGTCGTAGGCCCCGCGCTTGCTTGGTTTGGATTTGGCATATGGGCGTTAATCGGTGCGCTCCTGACCCAGCACGTCCTCCGCATGGCTATGCTGCTGACCGGCCAGCCGCACGCGAAGCGGCCGCTCTTCGAACGACGCACGATCGGCGAACTATTCTACTTCGGGGGCGGTTTCACCTTAGCTCGGATTGGCAATTACCTCGCTGGCCAGGCCGATAAACTCGTCGTTGGCCGCTGGCTCGGCGCCCAGGCCCTTGGACTTTACTCCCTTGCCTATCAGCTCATCACAGCTCCGGCAATTCTCGTGGGCCAGGTCCTCGACCGTGTGCTGTTCCCGGCCATGGCGCTGGTTCAGCTTGAGCCAGCGCGGCTGGCCCGCGCTTACCGCAGCGCTGTGGCGGGCTGTGCGTTGCTCATTCTGCCTGTCAGCGTGATAATGTCGATCGTGGCTCCTGAGGTCGTCCTGGTTCTGCTTGGACCGGCGTGGGCGGGGGTCGTAGCCCCGCTCCAGATACTGGCTCTCGGGATGCTGTTTCGTACGAGCTACAAGATAAGTGATTCGGTGGCACGAGCCACCGGTGCAGTCTATGCTCGAGCATGGCGGCAAGCAGTTTTCGCGTGCACAATCGCTGTCGGCTCCTTTATCGGGCAGCTTTGGGGGGTGGAAGGGGTGGCCTTCGGCGTCGTCGCGGCCGTTGCTGTCAACTTCGTCTTGATGGCACAGCTTTGCCTCCGTCTGACAGAAATGCGCTGGTCGGAATTCGGTGTTGCGCACTTGCCGGGCCTCGTGCTTGCGGCCGCGCTTGGGACCGGCGTCTGGGTGCTTACGGAGTGGCTCCGCGGGCTGCAGGTGCCGGCGATTTTGTTGCTCCTCGACGTGGCGCTGTTCGCTTCTGTTGTGGGACTGTTACTGTGCTGGCGTATTCCGGCCCTCTTTCTTGGGCAGGACGGGCGGTCACTCCTCCGTAAGCTCGCAGCCTTAGCACCGGACTATCTCCAGCGCCGCCCTTTAGGTGAGCAGAGATGACGATGCCAGAGTTGCCGCAACAGGCCACGGGTGAGCACCCCCTGCCGCAGGCGCGATCGCCAGGCCTGCGCATCGTCGGTGACCTGCTCGGCCGGCTGCACGGGGCGGATCTCGCCTATTGCCATTGGAAGAGCAATGAGCACCTGGGTGCAGCCGTCGATGGCCTCACGGATTTGGACATTTTGGTCGATCGGCAGCGCGTCTCGGATCTGCAGCGTATCCTAGCCGAGAGCGGATTCAAGCGCTTTGCGGCTGTGCCGCTGCGAGCCTATCCCGCGATAGAGGACTATCTCGGCTGCGACCATGATACTGGCCAGCTTGTACACCTCCACCTTCACTACCAGCTCACACTCGGGCAGCGGCATCTCAAGGGCTATCGTTTGCCTTGGGAATCCCGAGTACTCGCTACCCGCCGCCTTGATGCCAAGTACGGCGTCTACGTCACCGATCCCGGTATCGAGCTGGTATTGCTTCTGGTCCGCACTGCCCTGAAGCAACGCGTCCGCGACCGGCTGCGCCACAGACTTATGGGTAAACGACCGCGCAAAACGCCGGACTTCGACCGCGAGTTCGCATGGCTTCGCAAGCAAGTTGACGAAACGACGGTACTCGAGACAGGGCACAGCCTTCTTGGTCCGGAGATAGTCGAGCCGCTTCGCCGCCTGCTCGCGGAGCCGCCGGCACCGAATTGCATGAACGCCTTCGCGGCCGGGGTCCGCCAGGCACTCAGGCGGCACCGAACGTATGGACGGTTCGAAGCGCCGCTGCGGGCTTGGATGAGGGAGTTCCAGTGGCTCGCTGACGCGGTCAATCGGCGATATCTTCATCGCGGCACTCCGCTGCGGCGTGTCTCTCCCCGGGGAGGCGCTGTTATCGTCCTCTTAGGGTCTGACGGCGCCGGCAAGACCACGCTCGCCCGAACACTCATGGCCTGGCTAGGGTGGAAGCTGGATGTCCTTACAATCTATTTCGGCAGTGGCGACGGTCCGAGCGCCTTTTACCGGCTGCCGATGCGGCAAGCCCATCGGCTCCTACACCCTTTGCTCGGCAAGGGCGGACCGTCGCGGCCGAGTACTGGGAAGGGGCGAGCCAGCTCTCCTGCTCAAGCGTCAGCCAAAATCAAAGCTTCTGTCCGCTCGGCTGCCCGTGTTCCCTGGGCCTTGGCGCTCAGCTACGAGAAGCGGGGCAAGCTCCGCCGGATGATTCGGGCGCGTAATCGCGGCGTGATCGTGATTTGTGATCGTTTTGCCCAAGCTGACATTCCAGGATTCAATGACGGTCTCCTGCTGGACCATTGGCGCGATCATTCATGGCCTGTCTGCCGCGCGCTGGCCGCGTGGGAGGCGAGACCCTACACCGAGGCTGCACTGGACCCTCCGGAGCTTGTCATCAAACTCACGGTAACACCTGCGGTGGCTGTGCAGCGGCGGCCTGAAATGAGCCTCGAAGCGGTGGATCGGCGTGTCCAGGCGGTACGAAGCCTGCGGTTTCCGTCGATGACAAAAGTGGTCGAACTCAGTGCCGACCTGCCGCTCGATGAGGTCACCTTAGCTGCGAAGCGGCTCGTATGGGATGAAATTTGAGCCGGCGCCGTCGTGCGCGTCGCCCATGGTCGGCTCACGCCATGGGATCATATTTCTTGTCCGCGCCACCTGCCGGTAATGACGTAGTCGTCCGGGAAGAAGCTCGATTGAGCGATCGACGGTGAGGTGTCTACTCATCTTGTGGCGTCGCGAAGAGAAAGGCGAGGCATAAATCAACCTCAAAACCTCTGAAATAACGGATCATCTGGCGGAGGTTACGGCCGATGCCGGCAAGCTCGACGACGATGCGGCCGCCGGCGCGGCCCTTCGGACGGTTTCGGCCCGACAGCTAG
>CAYUBZ010000147.1:0-4711 GCA_964443205.1 uncultured Hyphomicrobium sp.
GGCGACTTAGCTGCACGCGTGCACACCCGCGGCCGCGCCAGGCAATTGAAGCTCCAATGCCCCTCTGCTAGGCCTCCGCTCTACCTTGCGACGAGGCCTCTATGATTCCCCGCTACAGCCGCCCCGAGATGGCGTTGATCTGGGCCCCAGAGACGCGCTTTCGCATCTGGTTCGAGATCGAGGCGCACGCCGCCGCCGCCATGGCCGAGATCGGGGTCATTCCCAAGGGGGCGGCCAAAACCATCTGGGAGAAGGGCAGCAAGGCAAAGTTCGACATCGCGCGCATCGACGAGATCGAGCAGGAGACCAAGCACGATGTCATCGCCTTCTTGACCCACCTTGCCGAGCTCGTCGGGCCTGAGGCGCGCTTCGTGCATCAGGGGCTCACCTCCTCCGACGTGCTCGATACCTGCCTCAACGTGCAGCTTGTGCGCGCAGCCGACCTTCTCATCATTGACCTCGATCACTTGCTCGCCGCGCTGAAACGACGCGCGCTCGAGCACAAGATGACGCCGACCATCGGCCGCAGCCACGGCATCCACGCCGAGCCGACCACCTTCGGCCTCAAGCTCGCGTCTGCCTACGCAGAGTTTCAGCGCGCCAAAGAGCGCATGATCGCGGCGCGCACCGAGGTGGCCACCTGCGCGCTCTCCGGCGCCGTCGGCACCTTCGCCAACATCGACCCGCGCGTGGAAGACTACGTGGCGCAGAAGATGGGGCTCGTCCCGGAGCCGGTCTCGACGCAGGTGGTCCCGCGCGACCGCCACGCCATGTATTTCTCCACGCTTGCCGTCATCGCCTCGTCGGTGGAGCGGCTCGCCACCGAGATCCGCCACCTGCAGCGCACCGAGGTGCTGGAAGCCGAAGAGTATTTCGCCAAGGGGCAGAAAGGCTCCTCGGCCATGCCGCACAAGCGCAACCCGGTCTTGAGCGAGAACCTCACCGGGCTCGCCCGCGTCGTGCGCGCGTACGCCATCCCCGCCTGCGAGGACGTCGCGCTCTGGCACGAGCGCGACATCTCGCATTCCTCGGTGGAGCGCATGATCGGGCCCGATGCCACCGTCACCCTCGACTTCGCGCTGGCGCGGCTCACGGGCATCATCGACAAGCTCGTCGTCTACCCCGAGACGATGATGGCCAACCTGGAGAAGCTCGGCGGACTGCACAATTCCCAGCGCGTGCTGCTGGCGCTGACGCAGGCCGGTGTGGCGCGCGAGGACGCCTACGCAATCGTGCAGCGCAACGCCATGAAGGCCTGGAAGGAGGGCCGCGACTTCCTCTCCGTGCTCGCGGCCGACAAGGACGTGACGGCGAAGCTCAAACCGGCGGAGCTGGAGGCCATGTTCGACCTCGGCTACCACTTGAAGCACGTCGACGCGATCTTTGAGCGCGTGTTCGGCGGCGCCAAGTCGTGAGGACGCTTGGAACCCTGTTGTTTCCAGGCTTCGAGCTGCTCGACGTGTTTGGTCCGCTGGAAATGTTCGGCGCACTCGCCGGTGACTATCGCCTCGAGACGGTCGCCGAGCACGCCGGCCCGGTCGCCAGCAGCCAGGGCCCCAAAGCGATCGCCGAAATCGCGCTCACCGACGCCAAGCCCTACGACGTCCTTCTCATTCCCGGCGGCCGCGGCACACGGCGCGAGGTGGGCAACCAAGCCCTGATCGATTGGCTGCGTCGCCACGCGGAAGCCTCCGACGTGGTCGCCACCGTCTGCACAGGCGCGGCCCTGCTCGCGCGCACCGGTCTGCTCGATGGGCATGCGGCAACGAGCAATAAAGCCGCGTTCCGCTGGGTGATGGAGCAAGGCCCGGGCGTGCGCTGGCAGCCGCACGCCAGGTGGGTCGCCGACGGCAAGTACTACACGTCGTCAGGCGTCTCGGCCGGCATGGACATGGCACTGGCCCTGATCGCCAAGCTCGACGGCAGCGACAAGGCGCAACAGGTCGCCGCCTACGCCGAGTACCGTTGGACCAACGATCCCAATGACGACCCGTTCTGCGCGCTCTATGATCTTGGGCGCACGGATTGACCGCGCCGAGGCCGACATGAGCACTTTGGGGGGCTTGCAGGACCGTGCCGAGTTCATGCGGCGGCTGGCCTTTACAGCCGTCGCGCTCATCATCTACCGCTTGGGCGCGCACATACCGCTGCCCGGTCTCGACCCGCAGGTGCTGTCCCGACTCGACAGCGCGGTCGTGGGGCGGATCTCGATTTTGGCGCTCGGCATCACGCCGCTCGTCACCATTCTGATCTTGACCGAGTTGGTCAAGGTCTTGGCACCGCGAATCCGGCGGTGGGAGCGCGCGGATACGCGCAATCGCGACAAGCTCAACCGCATCGTTGTGCTTTTGGCGCTGTTGACCGCTGCGGCACAAGCCTTGGGCCTGGCGGTCGCGCTCGAAAGCGTGACAGGGCTCGTCTACGAGCCCGGTTCGCCGTTCAAGCTCATATGTGCCGCAACCTTGCTTGGCGGCACAGCGATCGTCATCTGGCTCGCCGACCAAATCACGCGCCTGGGGCTCGGCAGCGGCGTGTGGCTGCTCTTCGTCACGCCAATCCTCGTAGATCTGCCGCACCAGATTGCCGGCCTCGCGCTGTTGCAGAGTCAGGGCGTGCTCTCCGGCATGGAGCTCGTCTTGTGTGGGCTATTGGTGGTCCTCGCGTTCGCAGCTGTCGTCGCCGTCATGCGGACGGGTGACGGCACGCTCGAAATCGCAGCAACCTGTTTCTGGCCGGTCTTGCTCGCCTCGACGGCATTGCCTTGGCTGCTCGTTGCCGTCGGCCTGCTCGTGCGCGGCGTCGGTTGGACGGAGACCTTACCTTGGTTCGGCCCTGGTCACCCGATCCACTTCCTGGTGCTTGCGGCTCTCATCGGCGGGTTCGTGGCTCTTTACTGGCGCTCGCAGCGCATCGCCGCAGGAGCGGCACCTCCGGCCGTCGGGCCCGCCGTGATTGCCGGCGCGCTCATCGCGGCCCTTCTCGTTGGAGAGGCTCTGCCGTCCGCACTCGGCCTGCGCGTGCCGTTGACGGGCGTATCCTTGGTCGTCATCGCCGTTGTGGCGCTGACCATCCTGGCGCGGTGGTGGACGCCGCCGTTCGATGCGGGAAACCGCGACGAGACGGCTCAGTCCTCGGGCATAAACAGGTAGCTCGCGCGCACCATCACCGATGAGAGCGTGGCGGTGCCGCCAATGTTAGCCGGGGCACCTCCAACGATACCAGCCCCGCACAGCGGACAAGACGGCGCACTGCTCAAGTCGAGATCCACGTAGTCGTACTCGAGACCCAGAACGACGCTCGGCCAGGTCATGACCTCGAAGCCGCCGCCGAGAGTGAAGCCATCGACGAACTCGTCCGTCGTCGCCGTGGGACCGCCTGCCCGGGTCAGGGTCAGCTGCGCGTTGCTGCCGGCCCAGCCGCCCTTACCGAACACAAGGTAGTGGTCCCACGAGTAGCCGATGCGGCCCTCGATGGTGCCGATCGCATCGATCTGCGTCGAGAACGTATCTGTCGCCGGAAAGAAGGGGCTGGTGATCGACTGCGAAAGGTCGACCCCCCAGTACGCCAACTCGAGGCCGAACACCCAATGCCCGACCTGCACGTTGCCGCCGCCGATGACACCGCCGGCAAATCCGCTGGGTTTGAAGTCCGCCGCCGCGCCGAGAGGTGCGCCGACTGTGAAGAGGTTCAAATCCTGCGTCCAGCTGATGTCGCTCCACGCGCCGCCGAGCTTGCCGCCGATGTAGAAGCCGGTCCAGTCGGTGCGGTAATCCACATCGGTCACGCCGATGACGTACGGGCGCGGGCCGTCCGCCATCGCGCCGCCGGCACCGAGCAGGAAAAACGAAACAGCGGCGGCGCTGCCGGATATGAGATTGCGACCCGTGCCGAAGTATCGCATCGCTTGTTCCCCCAGTAGGCTGCGACGCGCCTTGCGGCCCACGAATCAGGCTTGAAGTATACTTGAGTGCCGAGCTTGTGACTCCCCGATCGGCAGACGGATTTCCCATTCTCCACCGTGTCGGCACCGGCTTTGATTCGACTTGGCTGTGCAGGTCGAAGCGCGCGATTGAGTCGCTTAGCGGCCCAGTATAGACCCGCCCTCTACCGGCATGAAGAAGCTCACGCGCGCCATGACCGATTGCAACTTGATGTCGCCATCAACAATGGGCGTGCCGAAGCCGGCTCCGACACCGGCGCAGTTGGGGCACACAACGATCATGTTGTTGAGGCTGAGGTCGGCATAGGTGTAGGCAGCCCCCAGCGAGATGCCATCACAGAGCATGTATTCGACGCCGCCGCCGGCGGTCCAGCCATTGACCCATTGGCTGTCCGAGGCAAAGACGGCTGCGCCTTGATCGATCAGCGTTAGCTTGACGTCGGCACCGGCCCAGCCGCCCGTGGCGAACACCAGCCACCCATCCCAGGCATAGCCGACGCGGCCCGTCGCCGTCGTCAGCCAATTGATCCGATTGGTGGTGGTGTCGAGCTTGGGGAAGAGGGGGCTTGGGAGCTCTTGGACCAGGTCGGCCGCCGAGGCCGAGAGCTCGACGCCCAAAATCCAAGGACCGGTCTGATAGTTGTAGCCGCCGAGGACTCCCCCGATCACGCCCTGAGGATCATGATCGAAATCGTTGCCGACGACGACGGGTCCGAGCGTGTCGAAGTAGTTGGCGTTCTGGTACTGCCAGTCGAGCTTGCTCCAAGCGCC
>CAYUBZ010000147.1:4811-6241 GCA_964443205.1 uncultured Hyphomicrobium sp.
CAATGGCACCGGACGATTTCCCATGCGCACTTCCGACGTCGATATCCTGATGGTGCCGGGCTGGCTCGGCTCCGGGCCCGATCACTGGCAATCGCGGTGGGAGCGCAACCTCACCACGGCCCGGCGCGTGGCGCAGGAGGACTGGGTCGCACCCGACAAGGACAAGTGGGTCGGCCGAATCATCACGGCGATCGCAGCGACCTCGCGTCCCGCAGTCCTCGTTGCGCACAGCGTCGGCGTGATCGCGGTCGCGCATGCCGCCCTGAAGCTGCCGCGGGGGAGCGTTGCCGGCGCCTTTCTCGTCGCCGCATCCGACGTGGACAACGCGCAAGCGTGGCCCGTCACCCAAGGCTACGTCTGGCCCGAGCAGGGTTTCGGATTCGCGCCGGTGCCGCTCAGCTCCCTGCCGTTCCCATCGATGCTGCTTGCCGCCTCCGACGACCCCTACTGCCGGCCCGAGCGCGCGCGGCACTTCGCCGCCGCCTGGGGCTCCGAGCTGGTGGAGGTGGGTCCGGCCGGCCACATCACGACCGCAACCGGACACGGGCCCTGGCCGGACGGGGTACTGCGCTTCGGCAGATTTCTGGCGGCCCTTACGCCCTAGGACGGGCTCAGGGCTTCTGGCTTCCGGCCTCGATCTCGGCGACGGCCTTGGCCAGGAACTCGCCCATCATGGCCCGGATCTCGGCATCGGGAACGTTGACGCCGCCCTCGTCGAAGTCCTTGCGAATCTTACGAAAAACGTCCTCGTCGCCCTTTTCCTCGAGGTCCGCCCTCAAGACCGTCTTGACGTATTCGGGCAGCTCCGCCCCCATGATTCCGAGCTTGGCGGCCGCCCACTCGGCCAGCAGCTTGTTCCGCTTCGCCTCGGCCCGAAACTTAAGGTCCTGATCGAGCGCAAATTTCTTCTCATACGCCTGCTCGCGATCATCAAAAGTGGTCATCGGGGCTCTCCACCAGAGGGGGCCGCGGACGCCCCGCCGTGGGGGGTACCGGGTTGCATCTACGGGGCGCAAAACTGCCGTCTGGGCAGCCATAGCCCGGGGGCGGGCAGCGATCAATGACCTGTCGCCAGGCATTAGCAACGCTGCCAGCTTTCCGATCCTTAAGATTGTTTCTAGGGACCGGTTCGGCTAGTGTCGCCGCGGGTGTCCGACCACGCGAGCCGACCCCCCACGACGTCGTCTTCAGGCAAGAACATTCAGTAAATTCAATGTCTTGGCGCTTGCCTACGTGTCGTCTGTAGTCTCGCTGAACCTGCACTTTCAAGTCAAAGGACCAAGGCTCAATGAATAAGCGTCGGCGCATCTATGAGGGCAAGGCCAAGGTGCTCTACGAGGGCCCCGAACCCGGCACGCTCATTCAACACTTCAAGGATGACGCGACGGCTTTCAACGCCAAGAAGCACGCGCTCATCGAGGGCAAGGGCG
>CAYUBZ010000148.1:0-2092 GCA_964443205.1 uncultured Hyphomicrobium sp.
TCGAGGGCCGTCTCAAGAAACGCATCAACGAATCCATCGAGGGCGTTCCAGTCGGTGAACTCGTGATCGCGCTCTGCGCTCGCCGCGGTATCGCGACCCATGACAATGAATTTGACGATCTGCTCTTGGAAATAGTCGTAGTCGGTGAAGCGCAACGCGCCGCCGAGAAGCAATGTCATGCGGGGCTGCCATCCCGTCACAGACACAAAGCGATCCACGTACCCTTGCGCTTCTGTCCTCTCGCTCTCCAGCGCCGCTGAAAGACTGACGGATACGAAGGCTGAAGGCCTGGCATTGAGGAGATCGTGATGCGCGATTGCGAAGTCTGTGATGGTGTCTTGATGGCGCTGCTGATGAACCGACGCGGCAATAATGAACGCTTGGAAGGCCTCGAGATTCGAACCGGACGTAAGTGCTGCGCTATCGCGCAGCTCGACCTCGTGCCCGCACTCGCGAACTCGCGTCTCCATCCGTTTGGCAATTTTCCGCGTCTGCCCTTCAGTCGTACCGTAAACAATCAAGATGTTCACAATATCCCTCCGACGGCAGGGCTACGTGTACCGTCAGAAGCGCGCCCGGGCAAGGTCACGAACATGCCGCCGTGGTCGGAGCCGAAAAAACGCAACGACGCTTTGGCCCGCAGCAGCGGCGCGGCCAGCTGTAACGGGCCCCACCCGCACCAGTCACCACCATCGTCCGGCCACGGTTGCTCGGCAGGTTTTGCCATTGCCCGGTGAAGTAGCAGTCGGAGTCGGCAAATGAAATCGATCCTGCATCATCCGGCCTTGGTCCTCGCCGTACTCGGCGCCGCGTCGGGCGTGCTCGGAACCTTCGCACTCGGCTTCGGCTACGGGGAGGCTCCGCAACTCGGGGCGCATATGGTGCTGACCGGCCTGTGGTTCGGTGGCGTTATCGGGTTCGGCGTCTGGCGATGGGGGACGCCGTCGTGGGTGGCGGTTGCGACCGCCCTGGCGGCAACCTGGATCGCCTGGGAAACGGCCGTCAATCTCGCCATGCAGCTCGAGGAGAATTGGCTCAAAGTCGCCGCTGTTACCGACCCCATGCGAAGCTACATCGCGGGATTTGCCGCCGGGGCCGTTGGTGCCTTCTTGACGTGGGCCGGAGCCGCCGCCTTCACTAGGGGCCTGCGCCAGGTCTCCACGGCGGCTGCCGTCGTCGGCACGGGCGCCTTGTTCGGTCTTCTCCTGCCGTGGACGAGCTATTACGATATGCCCGTTGTTCTGCTCGTGCCATGGCAGACTGCCGTTGCGGCGGTGCTCGGATTCTGCCTCGCGTCGCAGCAGGTGTCCCCACCGCGCGCTCCCAGCATATTGGCCCAAGCGCACGTGACGGACTAACATCAGCGGCTGCGGTCTTCTGCGTTGCGAAGGCTTCCTCACCCGCAACGCCACTCCGCCGTGCACGCAATGTCGAGATCGGCGACCTCGGCCTCGAACTGTTCAGGCGTGAACAGCCCGAAGCATGGCCTTGCCCCTGCCGCCGGTCCCGTCCCGGCAACGAGCCGCTTGGCCAGGATCACCGACGCAATAGCGGGCACGTAGGGGCCGTGGCCAGAGCGCGCGATCAGATGCCAGCGCAGCTCCTTCGGCGCGCCGTCTGAACCGCGCCCGCGCAAGGTCACGAACATGCCGCCGCGGTCTGAACCGAGGAAGCGCAAGCTTCGCTTGGCGCCAAGCAGTGGTCCGGCCAGGGGTGCCAGATCGGCAACGAGCCCTGCCCGCACCAGCCACGACAGGCTCCACAGCCCGACGTGAAACAGCGCCACCTCAACGCCGGCCGAGAAGCGCACCGTCTGCAGCGTGGGATGGTGCGCCGGCATGAGATCGAGGTCTGGGACATCGACATTGCTCATCAGGCGCGCGCCGATCCCCGGAAAGCGGTGGCGGTGAAGGCCCTGCCAGCCATAGGCAATCTCCTCGCGCCCGCCACTGAGGCGGACGAAGGGCTTGCCGACTTGTGAAAGGATCGATGCCGTGGTCGCCACCCCGGGATCGAAGCTGTTGCCGGGCGAGATGCCGATCTCGACCGCATCGAGCTTTGCAAACCGACCGGCGAATTCCTGCACCACGGC
>CAYUBZ010000148.1:2192-6183 GCA_964443205.1 uncultured Hyphomicrobium sp.
TTCTCGGCCGAGCGCCCGCCAATCACGATCTCGCACGCGGCCTCACGCGCGAGCCGCTCGGATACGCGCGCGCCGAATGCGCCGTAGCCGCCGATGATGATGATGCGTGTCACGGCCCCGTGCTTTGCACGATGCGCGCCCGTCCGCTAGTGCCGCCGCCGCTTCTTCTTTCTGTGCCGGTGCTTCTTGGAACGCTTCTTCTTGATGACGCGGATCTCCGAGCGCACGACCGCCTCGTGCACCAGCCGTTCCCGCATCGCCGCATACTTGCGACAGCTCGCAAGGGCGAGCGAGCAGGGCAGCGGTCGCGTCAGGATGGGGCTCACGCGGACCGACAGCGACTTTGGTGCGAGTTGCCGCTGGAAATTCGTTCCCTGTTTGGCCAGTGCGCCGTGCCCGGTCCACCCGAGGTACGCCGTGACCAACGCCAGTGGCATCTTGGTCTCTGACGGTATGGGGCCGTTCTGCACGGCGACGTGCGATTTGATCTCCGCCAGCTCCTGCAGGATGACGTGCGTCCTTGGACAGACCGCGATGGGGCCCGGGTTGGCAGCCTCGAGGGCGCTGGTCGCCTCGAAGTCGTAGCGGCCATCGCACACGCTGATGCGCGGCGGGCGGTGTGTGCGCTCGAAGAGGTCGTAGCCCTCCTTGAGATTGCGCCAGAAGCTCGACCACCTGGGCGTCTTGTGGCGCGCGAGGTTCTGCTCCGTCATACGGAACGGAAAGACGTGAATGGGAATGTAAGCTTGGCCCGCGCCGAGCGCGCGCACGGCCAGCTTGTGGAGCTCCTTGTGCACGCCGTTGGTCATGGCGAAGCAGCCGATCGAGGCGCAGCCGCCGTGGATCAGAATGTAGGAGCCGTTGTGCGCGTGCAGCGTATCGAACGGGTTGGGAAAGCCGATGTCGAGCGCCTTGGGCCAGCGGCGCCCGTTGGGATTCGCTCGCGGGAGCGTCACCGTGTAGAAGCCCTCCGGCGCCTGACGGTCGCCTTCCTTCAGCTTCGGCCCCAGCGTTCCCGACCAGTAGCAGATCGGATAGGTGGCAAAGTGTGCATATTCCGCCGCTCCAGGGCCGCGGCTCATCCAGACCTCGAGCTCCGATTCGGCCTTGAAAATGCGGATGAGCATCGCCGCGTCGCCGGTCAAGCCTCTATTGGCGAGGCGCTCGTCGAGACGGGTAAGGTCCGGCGTGCCCGGCAACGGCAGCTTGCCCTGCGCTGCGGCCTGCTTCCTCTCGCTGCGAACGGCGGCGCTATCCTTGAGCTTGAGCGGAATTGCAAAGGACTGCTGCGCGACTCCCAGCGCCAGCAGCGCAACCAATAGGCCCAGGATGCCGCGGCGCAGGTCTAAGCGTGACAATGTCATCGGGGGTGTCTCCCGGTCCGCTTTCAACTTCCCGCGGCGGCAGCCGGACAGCCGTTCTCGATGGGAGCGCTTCCATCCTTGTTCCCGCTGGCAGGGCGGAAGGCATAGCGTCCCTCGCAGACGCTCACGTCCGGCGGGATATGTCCCTGCTCGAACTGATCATGGCCGGCCTTCAACTGTTGCCAGAACGGGGTCATGTCGGCACGCGCGTAGCGTGCCATGTTGGCGTCCGTCATGCGGAACGGAAAGGCCTGAACCTGGAACCGCTTCTGTCCCGCTTGCAGGGCGGCGGTCACCAGCGACCAGATCTCGTCGATGACCGGATCGGTCATGGCGTAGCAGCCAATCGACAGGCAGTTGCCGTGCACCATCAGCAGCGAGCCCGTTCTATCGTGCGCGCGGTCGAAGGCGTTGGGATAGCCCAGGTTGAACGAGCGATGGTACTTGCTCGCCGGATTGAGCTGGGATGCGTCGACCGTATAGAAACCTTCCGGCGACTGCCGGTCGCCCTGGCGAAGCTTCGGTCCCAACTCGCCCGACCACATGCAGATCGGGTAGGTGGCGAAGCGGTGAAAGCTGCCATCACGCTTCAACCACACCTCGAGCTCGAACTCGCGTTTGAAGATGCGCAGGAAGATCGGTGCGCCGAGGCTCAAGTCCTGTGCGGCGAGACGTCCTGAGAGGTTCTGCAGGTCGGGCGTGCCGGGCAGCGCCTGGCCCGCCTTGGCGAGCGTCCACCGCTTGACGCGCTCGGCACGGATCGCCTCCGTCTCGATGAGCGCGAAGATCTGCGGCCAATAGGCGACGAGGGCGCCGGCGGCGACAACGAACAGGACGCCAAGAAAAACGACTGCTTTGAGCGAGCGGCTCTTGCGCATGCGCTATTGAGAATAGCCGAGAGCGGAGGTGCTGCCCGTCGTGACCGGCGCCCCGAGACCATAGGACGGGCCGAACGCGGACTGGGTGGGCTGCGTGGCGGCCACCGGCGCGGGCGGCGCCACGGCTGCCACCTCACGCATCTTGGGGCCTGGCACCGTGATGCGCTCCTCGGCGACCTGCTGCTCGTTGGGCTTGGGCACGAACGGCTCGAAGACCGGCCGGTTGAATCGCGGACATGCGCCATCTGGCCGGAAGGAGACGCGCTGCGGCACCGTGACGTTGACCATATAGCGGCGCTCGCACACGGCGATCGCGGGCGGGAAGCGGTACTTTTCGAAGAAATCGTAGCCCTGCTTCAGGGTCCGCCAGAACTGGTAGTTCTTGTTGCCCCGATAGCGCGCCATGTTCGCCTTGGTCATGCGAAACGGAAAGGCGTGGACCGCGAAGCTCTCCTGGCCGCCTTTCAGCGCCTCGCGCGCAAGACCATAGATCTCCTCGATGAGGGCGTCCGTCATGGCGTAGCAGCCGGCCGACTTGCACTTGCCATGCACCATCAGGGAGCTCCCCGTGCGGTGCCGGGAGCGGTCGTAGGCGTTGGGATAGCCGATGTTGAAGGCGAGGTAATACTGCGAGTTGGGGTTCAGCTGCGAGGCGCTGACCTGGTAGAAGCCTTCCGGCGCCTGACGATCGCCGTACTCGGTCTTCGGCCCCACGTCGCCCGACCAATTGCAGATCGGATAGGTCTTGAAATGATAAAAGCGACCATCGTCGCGCGCCTTCCAGACCTCGAGCTCCGATTCCTCCTTGAAGATGCGGATGAAGATCGGGGAGCCCTCGTCCATGCCCTTGCGGCCGAGCAGCATCAAAGTGTCTTTGGCGAGCGGCTGGTCGGCGGGGGGAATCTGGGGGCCAAATCCGCCGCTGCAAGCGGCGAGCGCGCACGCCACAGCGGTCGCTGCCAGCGCGGCGCAAAGACGGGCTCGCACTCTCGAGCCGGGGATGATCATACGCATACGCAGTGCCCCTGGCGCACGGCGATCACCATCGATCGGATGTCCTTAACATAACGTTAACGTTACGGGATTCCTAGCGCCTTGACCAGACGGCGCGCCAGGAGCGATTCGGCCCCCAAGGAACCGACTAAGCCGAGGAGTTGGACCGGAATTGGGCGGGAAACGAGCCCGGAGCGCGAATCGCGCCGACGCCTAGAGCGCTTGCCCGATCTCCATGAACCGGGTCTGGCGTTGCCGTCTTACCTCAGCCGGCGTCTTGCCGTCGAACTCGGCCAGCGCCCGCGCGATGGCATCGCCGGTCGCCTTGATGATCGTGGCGCGGTCGCGATGGGCGCCTCCGATCGGCTCGGAGATGATCACGTCGATCACGCCCAGCTGATCGAGATCCTGTGCGGTGATCTTCATGTTGGTGGCCGCGTCGATGGCCTTGGCCGAATCGCGCCAGAGGATGGAGGCGGCGGCCTCTGGCGATGCCACGGTGTAGATCGCGTGCTCGAGCATCAGGATGCGGTTGGCTGAGGCGATCGCCACGGCGCCGCCCGATCCCCCTTCCCCGATCACGACGGCAATCAGCGGAACGCCGATGCGAAGGCAGCAGTCCGTCGAGCGGGCGATGGCCTCGGCCTGGCCGCGCTCCTCCGCCCCGATGCCGGGATAGGCGCCGGCGGTATCGATCAGCGTGATCACCGGAAGCTCGAACCTGTCGGCCAACTCCATGAGCCGCACGGCCTTGCG
>CAYUBZ010000149.1:0-6118 GCA_964443205.1 uncultured Hyphomicrobium sp.
GCGGCAACGAGCGCGATCCGATCCGCACCGTGCGCTCGGCCGGCTACGTGTTCGGAGACCGCACCGACGCTTGATCAGCCCTGAATGCGGCTGCCAAAAAACCGGCGCTCGCTAGAAGCGCCGGTTCGCGTCGACCTTGCCAAAAAAGCCTCAGCTCATGCCGGCTGCTTGGGAGTCGCCGAAGCGTCTTGGCCTGCGGGCAGTGCCGGCATCGGCTCGGCGACCTCGCGATCGCGGCGGCGCGTCTGCGGCGGCTGGAAGGCACGCCGCGCATGGAACTCGCAGTACGGCAGACCCGGGACCTTGTTCTTGCCGCAGAAGTGGAAGTCGGAGGCTTGCGGATCGCCGATCGGCCAGCGGCAGCTGCACTCGGTCAGCGTCTGGATGTATTTGCGCTCGTTGAGCGGAATGACCAGCTCCTCCACGGGGGGCTGGTAGGCCTCGGCTTCGGCATAAAGCGCCCTGAAGGCCGGATTGCCCATCTGCGAGAAGCGGTTCTTCGCCATCCTCTTTGCCGCCATGCGCGGGCGCGGACGGTGGCTCTTCATGCGCGAGGTGGTGGCGCGACCCGACAAGCCCAGCCTGTGGACCTTGCCGATCACGGCGTTGCGGGTGACGCTGCCAAGTCGTCCCGCGATCTGGCTGGCGCTCAACCCTTCGGCCCAGAGCTTCTTCAGCACTTCCACGCGCTCATCCGTCCAAGCCATAAGTTCGCTCCCTGAACCCCCCAGGGGCGCGCGCGTGATGCGGCGCACACCAATTGACGTTCGGTGCAGACAACGATGGCGCGCAGGGCGACCGCGAAAACGCGACGACCGACGCCGAAAGCCACGGGTCTGACCGGTGTGTGACGCTTACTGAGATGACTCGGAGAACTAAGGACGCGCCGTCACGCGGGCGAGTGAATGGCACTGCCCAAGGCGCGTGGAGCTACTCGTGACAGGGCTCGCGACAGAGGCGAGACGTCGTGCTCCGACGGGGGCAAACCTACAACAGGCGGAATTGAGCCTACAAGAACAGGGACCTGACAAGGCGGCCATTGACCGGGAGAGGTGGTATATTCGCAACATGCAATCTCGTCCACAGCCGCCAACAGGGCCGGCTCGGCGGACGCAAGGCTCTCGTCCCGATCGGTGTGATCGGGTCCGCCGCCCCTTATTCTATGGGGACGCCCCTTGCGTTGACAGGGGCAGGGCGCGCGCGTATCAACAAGGGTTCCAGGCCGCCGCGGAAGGCGGCTTTTTTGATTTTCTAGCCAATGATCGCTGCAAAGGGACGGGCGCCGATGTCCGCATCCTTGGCGGCCTCGGACCCCAAAACCAAGGCCGCAACCCAGAAAACCGGCTCGTCACCCGCCGTGATGGCGACCTACGCACGCCAGGACCTCGTCTTCGAGCGGGGCGAAGGCGCTTGGCTCGTCACGGGCACAGGCGAGCGCTATCTAGACTTTGCCTCGGGCGTGGCGGTCAACGTTCTGGGGCACGCGCACCCCAGCCTCGTCGCGGCGCTGACCGAGCAAGCCCAGAAGCTCTGGCACACGTCCAATCTCTACCGCGTCGCCGGCCAGGAGCGGCTCGCGGAGCGGCTCGTCGCAGCGACGTTTGCCGAGCGAGTCTTCTTCTGCAATTCGGGCGCGGAAGCCTGCGAGGCGGCGATCAAGACGGCGCGGCGCTACCACTACGACTGCGGCCGGCCGGAGCGCTGGCGCATCGTCACCTTCGAAGGCGCGTTCCACGGCCGTACGCTTGCGACCATCGCCGCCGGCGGCAACGAGAAGTACCTCGAAGGCTTCGGGCCTCCCATCGACGGTTTCGATCAGGTGCCGTTTGCCGACCTCGACGCCGCGGAGCAGGCGATCGGGCCCGATACCGCTGCGATTCTGATCGAGCCCGTGCAGGGCGAGGGCGGCGTCAACGTGGCGCCGGCCGAGTTCCTGCGGGCCTTGCGAGAGCTGTGCGACAGCCACGGGATCCTGCTCGTGCTCGACGAGGTGCAGTGCGGCACCGGGCGCACGGGGAAACTCTTTGCCCACGAGTGGGCGGGGATCACGCCGGATCTCATGGCGATCGCCAAGGGCATCGGCGGCGGATTTCCGCTTGGCGCGCTGCTGGCGACCGAGGAGGCCGCCAAGGGAATGACCGCCGGCACGCACGGATCGACATTCGGCGGCAATCCGCTCGCAATGGCGGTCGGCAACGCCGTGCTCGATGCTGTGCTGGAGCCGGGCTTCCTCGAGGCCGTGCAGCAGAAGACCTTGCGGCTGAAGCAGGCGCTCGCTGCCGTGCAAGACCGGCATCCCGAGCTCATCGAGGAGGTGCGCGGCCAGGGTCTCCTCACCGGCCTGAAGCTCAAAGTGCCGATGGCCGACGTCGTGAAGGCTGCAGCAGCCGAGCAGCTGCTCGTCGTCGGCGCCGGCGGCAACGTCGTGCGCCTTCTCCCGCCCCTCAACATCGCGGACGATGAAATCGCGGATGCCGTCGACCGGCTGTCGCGCGCTCTCGACCGTGTGGCAAGTCCGACGTCCTGATCCCGAGTAGAGTTGGCCGGAGCGCCATGGCCCCGAAAACGCAAATTTCAACGCCGCCCAGGCATTTCCTCGATCTCGACGGGCTCGACGGCAAGACGCTGCGCCGCATATTGGACATGGCGCACGCGATGAAGCGCGCCGGCAAGCGCGTTCCCGCCAGGATGAAGCCGCGCGGCGTCGACGAGGCCGTGCTGGTGATGATCTTTGAGAAGCCGTCGACGCGCACGCGCATCTCCTTCGATGTCGCAATGCGTCAGCTCGGCGGGCAGTCGTTGTCGCTCAATAACTCCGATCTGCAGCTCGGCCGCGGCGAGTCGATCGCCGATACGGCCCGCGTGCTCTCGCGCTACGTCGACGCCATCATGATCCGGGCCAACGAGCACGCCACGCTGCTCGAGCTGGCGCGCTACGCGACGGTCCCCGTGATCAACGGCCTCACCGACAAGAGCCATCCCTGCCAGGTCATCGCCGACATCATGACCTTCGAGGAGCGCAAGGGCCCCATCAAGGGCCGCACGATCGCCTGGGTGGGCGACTGCAACAACGTCGCCGTCTCGTGGATGCACGCCGCCGTTCGCTTCGGGTTCGAGCTGAGGGTCGCCTGCCCCGAGGAGCTGCAGCCCGAGGCCGGCGTCCTCGACTGGGTCAAACGCGAGAAGGGCGCGGTCTCGCTCGGCAACGACGCCCTGAAGGCGGTTCGCGGCGCCGACTGCGTGGTCACCGACACGTGGGTGTCGATGGGGGATACCGACGGGGCGCACCGCAAGAAGATCCTGGCGCCCTTCGGCGTCGACGCCGCGCTGATGAGCGCGGCCGCGCGCGGCGCCATCTTCATGCACTGCCTGCCGGCCTATCGCGGGCGCGAGGTGACGGCCGATGTCATCGATGGGCCGCAGTCGGTCGTTTTCGACGAGGCCGAGAACCGCCTGCACGCGCAAAAGGCCATTCTCGCCTGGTGCCTCGGAGCCGGGTAGATGACGGACGCGCCAACGGCCCGCGTGATCGCCCAAGCGGCGAGCGACGACATGGTGCTTCCGTTCCGCACCGAGCGCTCCGGCGTCATTGGCCGGCTGGTACGGCTCGGGGGCGCCGTCGATACGATCCTCTCCCATCACGACGCGCCCGTTGCCGTCTCGCAGACGCTGGGCGAGGCGGTCGCCTTGACCGCGATGCTCGGCACGGCGCTCAAATTCGACGGCAAGCTCATCGTTCAGACCAAGACCGACGGCATCCTCGACTTTCTCGTCGTCAACTTCGAGAGCCCCGGGCGCCTGCGCGGCTACGTGCGCTACGACAAGGCGCGCTTTGCGGCGCGCGGCGGCGACAACGACGGCCTCGACGAGGGCGCGCTGTTGGGCAGCGGGCATCTGGCCATTACCATCGATCCGGGTGAGGAGATGGACCGCTACCAGGGCGTCGTGGCGCTTGACGGCTGCAGCCTGGTCGAGGCCGCGCACACCTATTTCCGGCAATCCGAGCAGCTTCCCACCTTCATCCGGCTGGCGGTGGCGCGCCACTATCTGGCCGGGGAAGGCGGCGCGCCCGGTGCGTGGCACTGGCGGGCGGGCGGCCTGATGATCCAGAACCTCGCCGGCGCCGGCGGCAAGACGGGCGACTCCGCGGCGGACGAGGACGACGGGTACATGCTGGGCGAGGCCGATGACGATTGGGAGCGCACCCGGATTCTGGCCGCGACCGTCGAGGACCACGAGCTGCTCGACCCAACGCTTGCGCCCGACCGGCTGCTCTATCGGCTCTTCCACGAGGAAGGGGTGCGCGCCATGCGGCCGGCACCCATCGAGGCCTTCTGCCGCTGCTCGCGCGAGCGCGTCGAGGCCTTCATGCGCAGCTTCGGGGCCGACGATCTTGCCGACATGCGCGAGCCGGATGGGGGCATCAGCGTCACCTGCGAGTTCTGCACGGCGACCTACCGCTTCGCACCCGACGAGCTCGCCTGAGCGCCTCTATCACTTGCCGCTTATGGTCTTGAGATAGGCGATGATCTCGTCGCGCTGCTTGGGGTCGCTGATTCCGCCGAATGGTTTCATGCCGTTGCCGTGCACGACCTTCTCGGGATCGGTGATGAACTGATCGAGGGTCTTCTCGTCCCACACGATGTTGGCGCTCCGCATCGCCGAGGAGAACGCGAAACCCTCGACCGATCCGGCTTTGCGGCCGACGATCCCGTACAGGCTGGGACCCAGACGGTGGTCGCCCTCGCGCATCGAGTGGCACGTGCGGCAGGCGTTGTTGTAGGCGATCTGCGCACCGCCGTCCTTGGTCTGGGCCTGAGCGGCACCGAGCATGGCGAACAGGGAAAGTGCGGGCGCGAGCGTGCGCAAGAATACGAGGCGCATTGCGGACCTCCATTATCGAGAAATACAGTCTCCGGACATTTGAAAACTGTCAAGGGACGGGAAAAGTTCCAGGGTGTGCAGGGCTCGTTCGCCGCTAGCGGACCGGCTTGCCGCGCTCGGCCCAGTCGCCGAGACGGGCCAAGAATCCCATGCACTTGTCGAGCTGGTCCTTGGCGATCCATTCATCGGCGATATGCGCCTGCGCGATGTCGCCGGGTCCAACGACGACCGCGGGGGAGCCTGCCGCCTGGAAGAGACCCGCTTCGGTCGCGTAGGAGACGGCGTGCGTCTCATTCTGCCCGGCAAGATAGAGGGCGAGCGCCACCGCCTCGGAGTTGCTTCCCGATGCAAACGGCGGCACCTCGTTGGCAATCCTGACGTCGATGCCCGCTTCCGGCGCGACGCGGCGCATCTCGGCCATACACTCGCGATCGGCGAAAGCGCGTATGCGCCGGTCGATCGCCGCGGCGTCGACGCCGGGAAGCGCGCGCATGTCGAAGTCGAGGCGGCACGAGACCGGCACGATGTTGGTGGCGGTGCCGCCGTCAATGCGCGTGACCTGCAGGGTGGCATAGGGCGGATCGAAGCGCTCGTCGCGCGGCGCCGCCTTGAGCTCTTGCTCGATGCGGGCGAGCTCCGCGAGCAGCTTGCCAGCCACGGCAATGGCGTTGACGCCCAGCGGCGCCATGCTCGAGTGGGCGGCGCGGCCGTGAATGTCCACGTGCCAGCGCACCGGCCCCTTGTGGGCGTCGACCACGCTCATCGACGTCGGCTCGCCGACGATGACCACGCGCGGGCGCACGAAGCGGCGGCCGATCTCGGCGATGAGCGGGCGCACACCGATGCAGCCGACCTCCTCGTCATAGGAGAAGGCGAGATGGACCGGGACCGCGAGTTGGCGCTTCTTGAGCTCGGGGACGGCCGCGAGCACGCAGGCGAGAAAGCCCTTCATGTCGGCGGCGCCGCGACCGTAGAGCCGACCCTCCCGCTCGGCGAGCACGAAGGGATCGCTGGTCCAGCTCTGGCCCTCGACCGGCACGACGTCGGTGTGACCAGAAAGCGCGATCCCCGGCACGGCGGCGGGGCCGATGGTCGCGTAGAGGCTGGCCTTGGTGCCCTCCGCATTGGGCACGAGATGGCTGGCGATGCCGTGCTGGGCGAGATAGTCCTCGACGAAGCGCACGAGCGGCAGGTTCGACCTGTCGCTCGTCGTGTCGAAGTGCACGAGCCGGGC
>CAYUBZ010000150.1:0-6094 GCA_964443205.1 uncultured Hyphomicrobium sp.
GCCCTGGATCGGCCCCGGGCGCACGATCGCCACCTCGATGACGAGGTCGTAGAAGGTGCGCGGCTTCAGGCGCGGCAGCATGTTCATCTGCGCGCGGCTCTCCACCTGGAACACGCCGATCGAATCCGCTCTACACAGCATGTCGTAAACGGCTTTATCCTCGCGCGGAACGTTGGCGAGCGTCATCGCTCGGCCGTGGTGCGTCTCAATGAGCGCGAAAGCGCGGCGGATGCAGGTGAGCATACCGAGGCCTAAAACGTCGACCTTGAGAAGACCCAGCGCTGCGATGTCGTCCTTGTCCCACTCGATGAAGGTGCGATCCTCCATGGCCGCGTTGCCGACGGGGACGACCTCGGTCAGGGCCCCGCGCGTCAAGACGAAGCCGCCGACGTGCTGCGACAGATGGCGCGGAAAGCCCATCAACTCTTGGGCGAGCTCCAGCACGGTCGCGAGCAGCGGATCTGACGGATCGAGACCGGCCTCGCGCACGTGCTTCTCCGGCAGCACGCCGCCGCTCCTTGTGCCCCACACCATGCCGGCGAGCGCCGCGACCGTATCCTCCGACAAGCCCATCGCCTTGCCGACGTCGCGCACGGCCGAGCGCGCACGGTAGGAGATGACGGTCGCGGTCAGCCCGGCACGGTCGCGGCCGTAGCGCGCGTAGATGTACTGGATCACCTCCTCGCGCCGCTCGTGCTCGAAGTCGACGTCGATGTCGGGCGGCTCGCGGCGCTCGGGCGAGACGAAGCGCTCAAACAGCAGATCGATCTCGGTGGGGTTCACCGCCGTGATGGCGAGGCAGTAGCAGACGGCGGAGTTGGCGGCCGAGCCGCGCCCCTGGCACAGGATGCCCTGCGCGCGGGCGAAGTGGACGATGTCGTGCACGGTGAGGAAGTAGGGCGCGTAGTTGAGCTGGCCGATCAGCTCAAGCTCGCGCTTAATGAGCGCGCGCACATGAGCGGGAATGCCCTCGGGGAAGCGCCAGCCGGCACCCTCCCAGGTGAGGTCCTCCAGATGCGCCTGCGGGCTTTTTCCCGGTGGAATAGGCTCGTCGGGGTACTCGTAGATGAGCTCGTCGAGGGAGAAGCGGCAGGCGTCGGCGATGTCCAGCGTGCGGGAAAGGGCGGCCTCATAGCCGGCAAAGAGCCGCGCCATCTCAGCAGCAGGTTTCAGGTGCCGCTCGGCGTTGGCCTCGAGCTTGAAGCCCGCTTGCGCAATCGTCGTGTGCTCGCGCACGCAAGTCAGCACGTCCTGCAGCGGCCGGCGATGGGGCGCGTGATAGAGCACGTCGCCGGTGGCAACGAGCGGCGTGGCGCAGCGCTGCGCCAGCTCTGCGAGAGCCGCGATGCGCGCGCGGTCCTCGCCGCGGTAGCTGTGGCTCGCCGCCAGATAAAGCGGGCTGCCCGCGAGCACCGCCTTGATGCGATGGAGATCAGTCTCGAAGCTTTTTGAATTCTCTCTCCCCCTGCAAGACGGCATGGGGAGAGAGGGAGAAGTCTTGCGGAACGGAATGATGTCGGCACCAGATGCGGCGTGCGCCTCCCGCCAGTCCCAATCCTCAGGCGCCAGCGCGATGAAGATCTGGCCTTGCGCGTGGCTCGCGACGTCGTCGAGATAAAGCGTGCACCCGCCTTTCTCCGCACGCATCTGGCCAAGCGAGAGCAGACGGGAAAGACGGCCGTAGGCGGCGCGGTCGCGCGGCAGGCACAACAGACTTGGCGCATCCTGCAGATCGAGGCGCGCGCCAACGATCAGCTTTAAGCCCACCTCCTTGGCTGCCGTATGCGCGCGCACGACGCCCGCAAGCGTGTTGCGGTCGGTGACGGCGAGCGCGGAAAGGCCCAGCGCTTTCGCCTGCGCGATAAGCTCCTCGCCGTGCGAGGCCCCGCGCAGAAACGAGAAGTTGGTGGTGACCTGCAGCTCGGCGTAGTCCACGCAACCGCTCCTCATCCGAACAACCCGTGCAGGAACCAGGCCGGCTGATCCTCGTCGGCGCGATAGAACCCCTCGCGAAACACCCAGTAGCCGGCGCCCCCCTCGTCCTCGATGCGGTAGTAGTCGCGCGTGCGGCTCGCACCCGTCCCGATCTCGCGCCACCACTCGGGCGCGATGCGCTCTGGCCCTTGCGCGCGCGTCACGCGGCGCTCGACGCGGCGCCAAGTGAAGCGGGCGGGCGGCCCTTCGGGCACCTCGGCGATCACACGGATGGGCTCAGGGCTTGCGAGCAGGAAGGGCGGCCGGATCGGCCGGGAGGCTAGCGGCCAGGGGAAAGTCTTGCGCTGCGCCTGCACCAGATCGTTGAGCGCAGGAACACGCGCTTGCGCCCGCTCAGGGATATGGCTGGCGCGCGGCTCTGCCCGGCTCACGCGGGCGGTACTTAAGCGGTTGGTCAGGCGATCGACGAGCAGCGCGGGACCGGCGCGCGCATCCTCGCCCAGCCGGGGCCCCAGCGCCGCCTGCTGCGCGGACCGGCGTTCCACATGCAAAGCTGCAAGCACCAGCGCATCGACCCCGAAACCGGCATCGAGGCGCTCGAGCTTCTCCCGCAGAAGCGCCATCAGGTGATCGGGCGCTCGGCAGGGAAAGCTGAGGCCTGCGCGCGCTTGCGCCACCGTGCCGTCGGCGCGGTAGAGCGAAAGGCAGACGCGGCGCGCACCGAGCCCGCGCGCATCGAGCACGGCACACAAGTCCTCGGTGAGCCGCGCCGTCTCCGCTTGCAGGCCTGCAGCCGAGACCAGCGGATCGGCCCACGCCCGCTGCACGAAAAGGGGCGGCGGCTCGATGAGCGGGCGGCATGGCTCGGGGCGTACACCCAAGGCCTGGTCGAGACGCGCAAGCACGGCCTCTGCCGTCTCGGGGGAGCGGAAGCGCCGTTGCAGCGCCGCGCGCGGCAGGGAATAGAGCTGGCCGATGCGGCGCAGGCCCAAACGCTTCAAAAGAAGAACGGTTTTCGGGGCGAGACGCAGGGCCTCGACGGGCAGAGATGCAAGCCGCGCTTCCGTTTCGCCTGGCGGCGCAATGGCGGGCGCGAAGCGGGCGAGCGCGTGGGCGGCGCCCAGCGTGTCGGCAAGGCCCGCGCGCACCGTCAGCCCGAAGCGCGCAAGCCGCAAGCACACATCCTCGATGAGGCGCGCCTCTCCCCCGTAGAGATGCGCGACACCCGTCACGTCGATCCACAGGCCGTCCGCGCCGTCGGCGTTGCGGCCCGGACCATAGCGGCCGCACCAGCGCGCAAGCCGCAAAAGGGCTGCGCGGTCGCGGCGCGGTTCGCAAGCGCGCGACATGAGCGAAGGCAATGCAGCGCGCGCATCGGCCAGCGCCTGGCCCACGCGCACGCCGTCTGCCGCCGCACACGCGTTGACGGCGGTGATGCGGATGCCGTGGCTGCCCGTCTCGACGAGGGCGAGCGCCGCGTCATCCGGCACCGAGGCCGGCGCGGCGCGGGCCATGCGCTCGATCGGCCAAGCGGGGAGCCACACGGAAACGATGCGTCTCATCGGACCATTCCAGAACAAGCGACAAAGCCTGCGCCCCTTGCTGCAGCATGAGCGCACCCTCGCGGCAGCGCTCCAGCGCGACGGCGTAGCGGGCGGCACCCGGCGCGCCCGCCTCGAACGGATGCGGGGCGCTGGCCCGCGCGCCGATCCGCCAGCGGGTTGCGGTGGATCCGGCCGGGGTGCTGCGCGGATCGGTGACGATGAGGCACGGCGTCGAGGAGCCCGCAGCAGCGAGGCTCAAGCGGCGGGCGGGCGTCAGCGCCACCTCGGGCACGACGCCGATGACGAGCGCCAAGCTTGCCGACTTCAAGCCCTCCTCCATGGCCCAAAGCGTTTCGCAAACGCGCTGCGTCTCGACGAAGAGGCAAGAGGACGGCTCGAGCCCCAGAAAGGCCAAGCCCGGCCCGTAGGGGAGCCCGAGCTCGCGGGCCAGCACGGAGGGCCAGCACCACAGGATCCGCGCGGGCGTGCCCTGCGCGTCAAGCGCGTGTAAGCGCCGCACGGCGAGGCGCATAGAAAAGCCGAGGGCTGCCGCCCAAGCCCCCGCAAAAGACGCGGCAGCGCCGCTTTCGGGCTTCACCTCGTGCAGGGCGGCGGTCGCGAGACCGCCGGCGAGGCGCCGGTCGAGCTGGGGCGCGCCGAGAGTCCACGCACGCGCGGCGTGCGCAGAGAAGGAATCAAGGGAGGCAGACGAGGAGCGTTCGAGCGCGGCGATGCGCGCGCGCAAATCTGCCAGAAGGGTCGCCTTGTGCAGATTGGCCCCTTCCGGAACGGCGAAGAGGGACTCGCCGTTCCGGGTCGGGCAAGAAGGCCAGAGCCCGACTCCACGCGAACACGAACTTGGCTCTGGCCGCGAGATCCGCCGTAGACGGGCGGACGGGATGGGGGATGGGGCCGCCTGGTCCACGGGAACGCTCTCGCAACTTCTGAGGCAACGGCGCTCGGGTGCCGCTGCGTTCTTTGTTTGTTCTAGATGGCTTCACCATAGGGGTCAAGCCCAAAAAAGGAACAAAACGAGATTAAATGTTCTGGGCGCCCACGCGCCCGGCCTGTGGCCCGAAACCCGCTCGTCAACACGACGGCCACGCGAAAGAAGCTGGCCAACACCCGTCCCGGCAAAACGCACGCGCGCTGGAACCAACAGACCAATCAGCCAGTTGACTGCACACGACAAGCGCAACCGGGCACAAAAAATCCCGCGCTTCCCCCCCGCGGGCACATTCCTCTTCCGGGTGTGTCCCTCATGCTCTGCCGCAAAAAAATGGGACTGTTATATACGCTCCGTTCACCTTGATGCCGCAGGCTCGATCCCGATCATCACCGCCGCAGCACGCTCCACCGTGAGCTTAACGACTGGAGTTACTTAAGTATGCCCCCTCGCAGCCTCTTGAGTTCCATCGTCCTAGCCGGCGTTGCCGCAACTCTCCCGCTCGCAACACCGACGACCGCCAAGGCCCAGAGTCTGATCGACTTCCTGTGGGGCGGCACCAAGGAATGGGGCGGCGGCAAGCAGTCGGTCAGCTTCGATCCCAAATACACCGCCGGCCAGATCATCGTCAGCTTCGGGGATCGCCGCCTCTATCTCATCACCGGCAAGGGGCAGGCGATCAGCTACCCGATTGCGGTGCCGCGCGAGAAGAGCCGCTGGCAAGGAACGACAACCATCTCCAACAAGCGGGTCAACCCCTCTTGGCGCCCCACAGCGGAAATGCTGCAGGAGAATCCCAAGCTGCCGCACTGGGTTCCCGGCGGCCATCCCATGAACCCGCTCGGCGTGCGCGCGCTCTATCTGGGAGCGAGCGCCTACCGCATTCACGGCACCGACGCACCGTGGACCATCGGCAAGGCGGTCTCCCAGGGTTGCATCCGCATGAACAACGAGGACGTGCTCGATCTTTACCCGCGCGTTCCGGTCGGAACGCGGGTGACCGTCACCTGGGAGCGCTTCTCCACCGGCCAGGCGATCGCCTCTTACGACGATGCGCCGACCTCCGACGAAGCGCCGACCCATTTCCATCCGGCATCCTACGGCGCCCCGCCTCGTCCTGCCGTTCGCCAGCTGCCGCCGCTGCCCCGCTCGGTGCGCGCCGCGCAGACGGCAGCCGTGCGCATGGAGCCCGTAGAGTCGCCCGCAAAATCCAGCCCCGTGACCGAGAAGAAGCCCGCCAAGCCGACAGCGACCAAGGCGACCGACGCCAAGGTGGCCGAGCCCAAGCCGGTCACCAAGAAGGCCGAGACGGACAAGATTTCGACCGCAACAGCGACCAGCAACGCCACGAGTGCAGCCGAGGCGGCAACGAGAGCTGCGGCGGCGGCGGCGAAGGCTGCCGCGGTGGCCCGCGAGGCGGCGGAGACCGCCAAGAAGGCCGCAGCCGACGCCAAGAAGGCGACGTCGACCGGCGCTGCGAAAGAGCCCGATAAGAAAGCCGAGCCGGGCAAGAGCGCGGCCCTCTAGGCACGCCGCTAACACAACGACGGATTAGATGGGGCAGCGGCGGGGCCGCTGCCCTTATCGTTTGGACCAAGTTCCGACCGTTATGAGGACGGGTCGAGGCACGATTTGAGCCCGGCCACCAGGTTGCGCATCAGCGCGAAAT
>CAYUBZ010000151.1:0-6094 GCA_964443205.1 uncultured Hyphomicrobium sp.
GGCCGATGTTGCCTTCCTGGATCAGGTCGAGGAACTGCAGGCCGCGGTTGGTGTACTTTTTCGCGATCGAGATGACGAGGCGCAGGTTGGCCTCCACCATCTCCTTCTTGGCCTGACGGGCTTCGCGCTCGCCCTTCTGCACCGCCTTGACGATGCGGCGGAACTCCAGGATTTCCAGACCCGTCTCGGAAGCCAGCGTATGGATCTCCGTGCGCAGGGTCTCGATCTGCTTCTTCTCGTGCTTGATGAACTGGGTCCATTTGCGCCCGAGGCCAGAGACGCGGTCGAGCCAGGTCTGGTCGAGCTCGTTGCCGAAGTACTCGTCGATGAAGGCCTGGCGCGGCACGCCGTAGGACTCGGCTAACCGCATGAGCCTGCCCTCGAGGCCCACGAGCTTCTTGTTGATGCCGTAGAGCTGCTCGACCAGGCTCTCGATGCGGTTGTTGTTGAGCGACAGGCTCTTCACGTCGACGATGATCTCGTCGCGGTGCTTCTCATAGGCCTTCTGCTGCTGGCGCGAGCCCTGCTCGCCCGCCACCTGCTGCTCCAGCTTCTTGTCCTGCTGGCGGCGCAGCTTCTTGTACGTGCCGGCGATGTTGTCGAAGGTCTCGAGCACCTTGGGCTTGAGCTCGGCCTCCATGGCGGCGAGCGACAGCGCGTTCTCGTAATCGTCGTCGTCGTCGTCCATGTCGCCTTCGGACGGCGTCTCGCCGCTCGCAGAGGACTCCGACTGCGCGGGCGCCTCGCCGGGTGCGACCACCGGGGGCGGGGCCTTGGCCTCGGGGCCTTCGTAGGTCGCTTCCAGATCGATGATGTCGCGGAGCAGAATCTTGCCGTCGTTGAGCTCGTCGCGCCAGATGATGATGGCCTGGAAGGTCAGCGGGCTTTCGCACAGACCGGCGATCATCGCCTCGCGGCCGGCCTCGATGCGCTTGGCAATGGCGATCTCGCCCTCGCGCGACAGAAGCTCGACCGACCCCATCTCGCGCAGATACATGCGCACGGGATCGTCGGTGCGCTCGGTGGGCTCGGTGCGCGTGGTGGTCGCGGCGGGGACGGCCTGGGTGGTCAGCGCGCGGCCTTCCTCCTCCTCGGGCTCGGCCGACTCTTCCTCTTTTTCCTCGCCCTCCTCGGTCTCGATGACGTTGATGCCCATGTCGGACAGCATGGCCATCGTGTCCTCGATCTGCTCGGACGACACCTCCTCGGAGGGCAGCACCGAGTTGAGCTCGTCGTAGGTGACGTAGCCGCGGGCCTTGGCGGTTTTCAAAAGCTTCTTGACCGACTGGTCGGAGAGATCGAGGAGGGGGCTGTCGCGCTCCTGCGTCTCAGCCGGCGCGCCCCCCTGGTCGTCGGGCTTGGGGGCCGTCGCGGACTTGCGCGCTCCGGAGGCTCGCGATCCCGACTGTGCGCCTCGCGATCCAGACTGTGCGGCTCGCGATCCCGACTGCGCGGCTTTCGATTTCAGGGCCATGGCTTTCAAGGGCTCTTATCCCGCTCTCTAGGCGTCCAAAAGGTGTGCGGCAATCCGTCGCGGGAAGCCATCGTTCCCGCAAGGTACTGGCAGCGCACGCTCAATTCCGGCCGTGTGGTCCCACCTTAAGCAACCCCATTCCGACCTGCCTTTCCGCTCTTTTCGAGCGGTTATCCCCCAGGGCGCACGCCCCTGCCTGTCCCCCATGGACTGAGCAAGGGGCGCGCCAAGTTCACTCGCGTGGCTCTGCGAAAGGGGGCGACTGGCTTGACCGTGCAAGCAGGCCCTGAATCTCGCAGATGCGCGCCAGCGCGTCCTCGGAGCCGTCCCGGTGGTAAGCCTGGACGGCAGCGTCGAGCGACTTCTGCAAGCCGACCTGCCTCTCATGCAGCGCGAGGGCGTGGCGCCAGCCAACTTCCACCTCGGCCCGCGGGGCATCAGGCTCTGCGAAACGATCGCTTCTATGCGTAACGGAACGCTCCACAAGGTCTACGACCTTGCCGAGGCCCGAAGTGCTCAATTGGGTGCGCAAGCCAGCGCTGTCAAGTGCATTTTCCAGCGCATGGGTCTCCAATATGGCGTCGCGCAGGCGGGCAACCGGAGGCGAGGACAAGGTCACGGCGGCGATCTCCTCGGCGTGCTCGTCGATTAGCCACGTATGGTTGAGCAGCGTCTTGATGAGCAGGGCCTCGCGGGCGGGCGCCAGCTCGGAGCGCTGGCTCAGCTCCTGGCTGGCGGCGGCTTGCTTGTGCGGGGGGGCCTGCCTGCCGGGATTGAGCCTGGCGCGCTCCCGCACCCGCCAGTCGGGTGTAACGTTATTGCGTCGCGCGCCCGCGTGGCTCATCCGCCGCGGACCCTCGCCGCGCGCGATCTCGCGCACGACCGTGCGGTTGAGCGTCCACAGCGTCTCGCGCAGCTCGCGCTCGTAATGTCCCCGCACGGCCGTATCGCCGATGCGGGCGACAAGGGCGCGCAGCCGCTGCTCGAAGGCGGCGCGCTGCTCGGGCGTGGACAGGTCCTGCTCCTCGCCTTCGCGCTCCCAAAGAACGTCGAACAGAGCGCGCGTGTTCTGCAGCTCGGCGTCAAAGGCCTGGGGGCCCTTCTGGCGAACGAGGTCGTCGGGGTCGAGGCCGCCGGGCAGAAACGCGAAGCGCACGCTATGTCCCGGCGTCAGCAGCGGCAGCACCGTCTCGACCGCGCGGTATGCCGCCTTGCGCCCGGCCGCGTCGCCGTCGAAGCAGAGGACCGGCTCAGGGGCCAGGCGCCATAAGAGCTTGACCTGCTCCTCGGTGAGTGCGGTGCCGAGCGGCGCGACCGTCTCGCCGAACCCCGCTTCGACAAGCGCCACGACGTCCATATAGCCTTCGACCGCGATGACACGGGCTTTGTCGTGCGCGGGTCCGCGCGCCCTCGCGGCGTTGAACAGCACGTGCCCCTTGTGAAACAGCGGCGTCTCCGGCGAGTTCATGTATTTCGCCGCCACATCGGGATCGAGCGCGCGCCCGCCGAAGGCGATGACGCGGCCTCGCAGGTCGGTGATCGGGAAGATGACGCGGTGGCGGAAGCGATCATAGGCGACGGGAATGTCCTCGCCGCCGATCAGCATGCCGGACGCGATCATCTCCTCGAGTGTGAAACCCGCCTTGGCGAGGTGCTGCTTCAGGGCAGATTTGTCGTTCGGGCCATAGCCGATGCGGAAGGTGTCGATCGTCTCGCGTGCCAGCCCGCGCTTCTCCAGATAGCGGCGCGCTTCCGCGCCGGGTCCGCTCGCCAGGCAGCTTTGGAAGAAAGCTGCCGCCGTCTCCACCAGCCTGTAGAGGCGCTCGCGCTCGTCCTCGCGCGCCTCATCGCGGGCCGAAACCTTCGGCATCGGCAGCCCCGCCTCGCCGGCGAGCCGCTCCACCGCCTCGGGGAACGACAATCCTTCGCTCTTCATCAGGAAGGTGAAGATGTCGCCGTGCTCGCCCGACGCAAAGCAATGGTAGAAGCCCTTCTGGTCGTTGACGGTGAACGAGGGCGTCTTCTCGGTCTTGAAGGGCGACAGTCCCTTGAACTCGCGCCCCGCCCGCTTTAACGCGACCTTGCGCCCCACGACCTGGCTGACACTGAGCCGGGCGCGGATCTCGTCGAGGAAATGCGGGGGGTAGCGCATGGATGTCTCGGGGGCCGAATCAGCGCTACAACATGGACTGATTCGCACTCATGTGTGCGCGGCACAATCCCAATGTCCACCCCTTTGAACAGGCAGGGAAATCCGCTGCTGGGCGCTTAAGCTCTTCTCCAGAAGGCGTCCCTAAAATGCCCCGATGGCTTTGCCGCTTGATCCCTCCCTTGTGATCTACCTCGCCCGGCACGGACAAACCGTGTTCAACCGCGAGAATCGGTTTTGCGGGCAAACCGACTCGCCTTTGACCCGAGAAGGCATCGACGAGGCCCACCGCAATGGCCGCGCGCTGCGCGAGCACCTCGGCGACCGCGGCGCGCTGCGCCTCGTCTCCAGCCCGCTGGCGCGCGCTCTGGAGACCGCCGGCATCATCCGCAGCGAGCTGGGGCGGTCGGGCCTGCCCATCGAGACCGACCCGCGCCTGCGCGAGATTTCCTTCGGCGCCTGGGAAGGCCTGACCGTCGATGAGATCAAGAGCCGCTATGCCGACGAGTGGCAGCGCCGCCTTGCCGACAAGTGGAACCATGCGCCCCCCGGCGGCGAGAGCTACGCGACGGTGGCGCGCCGCGTCGGCGCCTGGCTCGACGAGGCGCAAGGCGCGCAGCTGGTCGTCACGCACGGGGCCGTCGACCGCATCGTGCGCGGGCTCTATGCGGGCCTGTCGACGGGGGACATCTGCGCGCTGCCCGAGCCGCAGGACGAGCTGTTCCGGCTCGCCGGCGGGCGCATCACCACGCTTTGAGACGAAGGCGCCTACTTCAATAGCTCCTTCACCTGCGTGCTCGCCTTGCCGAAGTCCATGCTCCCGACATACTTGGCTTTGAGCGCGCCCATCACGCGCCCCATGTCCTTCGGGCTCTCGGCGCCGACCTCCTTGATCACCGCCGCAATTGCCGCCTTCGCCTCGGCCTCGCTCATCTGCTTGGGGAGGTAGGCCTCGATGACCTTGATCTCGGCCGTCTCCTTGTCGGCCAGGTCCTGGCGCCCGCCGTTGGTGAACTGCTCGACCGAGTCGCGGCGCTGCTTGATCATCTTCGCCAGCACACTGAGGATGTCGGCGTCGGTGATCTTGTCCTTGCCCGACGGGCGCGCCTCGATGTCGGCCTGTTTGATGGCGGCGTTGATGAGGCGCAGCGTGCCGACGCGGTCCTTCTCGCCCGCCTTCATCGCCTCTTTCAGATCGGCGTTGATCTTGTCGCGCATGGTGCCTCCTCAGGTGGCGTGGCCCGGGGTTTTGGACCGGGCCATCGGGGAACGCAAGTCGGTCGTCCGCTACAAATGACACATTAGTTGTGGTCTGATGCGCTGGGCGCCGCGCAATAGGGATCCCGGCGCCAGGGGAGCGGGTTCATCCAGCCATCAATTCCAACGCTGGCAGTGGAGTTTTCTCATGGGTGCGGTTTTCAAGTCCTTGGTCGTGGTGGTCGCGGTGATCGCGGCTCTCGTGATCTACGTCATCGTGGAAGTCGTCGTGGCCATGGTCGCCTACATGTACCTGGCCCTCAATCACGTCGAGACCTTCGGCCATCTCATAAGTCTCTCGCGCGACGTCTTGAACCTCTTTGCCAACCAGCTCGAGCAATGGTCGCCAGAGCTTGCAACACAGGCCTACACGACCCTGCTGGGAGAGCTCGGCCCCAAGTCGATCCTGCTGCTTCTGATCGGCCTTGTGGTCAGCGCGCTCGGCCGGCTTGTGACTTGGAGCATACGGCGGGCGTTCTCTAGCGGCCGGTCGCGCTATGCCTGACACTCATGCCTGACATGAACCTGGCATGAATGAGTGTAGGGACTAGGAAATGTGACACCTCGAGCGGCGTGCGCAAGCGCTCACCCGACGCTTGGCTCTCCACCGCGACGGCACAATTGAGGTAGATCATGGCCGCTCCCGGGGTCATTGGACATGGAAGCGCACGCTCCGTCGTGGGAGATCGAGGCATGCAAAAACCTGTCGAACCTGTCGCGAAGACGCGCCCCGGCACGCTGCAGCGCGTGCGGGACGCAATTTCGCACCGCCGTCCGCTTGCACTGCTCATTCTGGCTGTCGCAGCCGTGGCCGCGGTGTGGTCGTGGCGCGCGCTGCGCGCGCCCGAGGTCACGACGGCGGGGCCCAGCATCGGCACGGCCGTCGAGATCGTCTATGCCACGGGCGCGGTCGAGCCCGTTCGCTGGGCCAAAGTGACGAGCGTCATCCGCGACCGCATCACCGAGATCTGCGATTGCGAGGGCAAGTCCGTGAAAAAGGACGAAGTGCTCGCCCGTCTCGATGACAAGGAGCAGAAGGCGGCGCTCGCCGAGTTGCGCGCGCGCGAGGATTTCGCCAAGCGCGAGCTCGAGCGCAACGCCGCGCTGGTCGAGAAGGGCGTGGTGTCGTCGCAGGTGCACGAGCGCGTCTCCATGGACCTGCGCGCGATCCAGGCGCTGATCCTGGTGCAGATGGAGAAGATCGCCGACCGCAC
>CAYUBZ010000152.1:0-6058 GCA_964443205.1 uncultured Hyphomicrobium sp.
ACGCCGCACGCGCCCGCCCGCTTGAAGGCGAGCAAGCTTTCCATCATCACCGCGTCGCCGTCGAGCCAGCCGGCATTCGCTGCCGCCTGCAGCATCGCGTACTCGCCCGACACCTGATAGGCGAAGGTGGGCACGCCAAACGTCTCGGCGACGCGGCGCACGATGTCGAGATACGCCATCCCCGGTTTGACCATGACCATGTCGGCGCCCTCGGCGAGATCGAGCGCCACCTCGCGCAGCGCCTCGTCCGTGTTGGCGGGATCCATCTGGTATGAGCGCTTGTCGCGGATCGCGTTCGTCCGGGCGAGCTGCACCGACGAGCCCACGGCATCCCGGAACGGCCCGTAGAAGGCGCTAGCGTACTTGGCCGCGTACGCCATGATCAGCGTGTCGGTGTGTGCGTGCGCCTCCAGGCTTGCCCGTATGGCGCCGACGCGCCCGTCCATCATGTCGGACGGCGCCAGCACATCGGCGCCGGCGTCCGCCTGCACCTGTGACTGGCGCACCAGCGCTTCGAGCGTCTCGTCGTTGGCGATCTCGGTGCCGCGAATGAGCCCGTCATGCCCATGGCTGGTGTAGGGGTCGAGCGCGACGTCGAGGACGACGCCGACGTCGAGGCCGGCCGCCTTGATGGCCCGCGTCGCCCGGCAGACGAGGTTCTCGGGGTTGAACGCTTCGCGCGCGTCGTCGGTGCGCAACTTGGGCTCGGTGTTGGGAAAGAGCGCGACCGCCGGGATGCCGAGCCGGGCCGCCTCCTCTGCGGTTGCGACGATGTTGTCGATGGAGAGGCGCTCGATCCCCGGCATGGACGCCACCGGCACGCGCTTGTTGCGACCCTCGACGACGAAGAGCGGCCAGATCAGGTCCTCGACGTTCAAGCTGTGCTCGGCCACCAGGCGGCGCGACCAGCCCGTGCGCCGGGTGCGCCTCAGGCGCACGCCGGGAAAGCCGCCTTGAGACGCACCATGAAACGCACTGGGGGCATAGGCTTGCTCCTCGCGCGCGGGCGTCTCGGTCTGAGGCTCGACCGGCTTCAAGTCTGACGTTTTCGGGCGCGGCTTCATTGGCTTGGCATCCATCATTGCCGGCCGTCACACTCGCCGGAAGCGGGGGCCTTTGGCAAGGGGCAGGGCAAGGGCCGGACAAGCGCGCCGCCAAACAAGGTTAGTCGCAGATCTTTTTGTACTTCCGCTCCGCCATGTCGACGTGGAAATGGTTGCGGTGGGCCTCGTTCGCCTCGGGGCCGAGCGTCGTTCCGAAGATGCGGCAGGCGGCCGCGTGGGCCGCGCGCAGGAACTGCGAACGCGGGCCCCGCGCCGGAATAGCGACCGATTGCGGGCTGAGCGCCGCCACCTTCGCGGGCGGGTCGTCCTTGTGTTGCGCCGCTTTCGGGCCCCCGAGCCGGGCGGCGATCTCGAGCGGCTTGCGGACGGGCGCTCCCGGCAGGGTGACGGTGATCCTGTCGGCGCCGTCGGCGCGGGTGCGCGTCGCGAGGCCGGCGCCCGGCGCGCCGAGATTCGAGGCCACCGTTGTCGGCGCTTGTGCATCGGCCGGCTTCGACGACTTTTCCTGCAAGTTCTTCTGCGCGGCCTTGTCGGCGGCGGCACGCTCGGCGGCTTGCTGCTCGGCGGCAGCCTTGGCGGCGGCGATCTCGGTTGCGATATCGCGCTTGGTCTTGCCCCAGGCGTCGAGCACGTGTGCGGTCTTGCCTGATTCCGTCACGAAGCCGCGAATGTCGAGCGCATCGACAAAGGCGTGCTCGCTGAGCCGGTGGGCGCGGCGTCCGGTAGACGCACGACACGAGTAGTCGCTCATCACGGAGACCTTGGTGATGCGCTCGCCCAGATGCTTCTTGGCGAGCGGCTGCACGTCCTGCGTGATCCATTTGCTCAGCGCCGCTGCCAAATCGCAGTTGACGAGGGCCGCCGGCGAAAAGCTGACGCGCTCCTTGGTGCCGAGGCTCATCAGGCGGATGGGTGCGGCCGATCCACACTTGCCTTCCTTGATGGGCGGGTGCTCGACGTAGACGGCGTCGATCCTTTTCAGGACCTGCGCGCAGTGGGCTTTGGCCGCCGCAATCTCCTTGTCGCTCCAGACGTCGGGCACGGCGGCCGCGGCCTTGGCTGCCTGGGCTGCCTTCAGGTCCTTGCGCTCAGGCAGCGGCGGAATTGGTTGCGCTTCTCCGAGCTTGGCCGGCGTCTCAGCTCGGCGCTTGCCCCCGCGCCGGCGCGTGTCCTTGCCGGCGAGCGCAGACATGACGGGGGCGAAGATCGCAGCCCAGGGCGACTTTTCTGCCGCGGCGGCCTGGAACGCCCCAACGGGTCCGAGCAGGGCCGCAAGCAGGACAGCGCACCGATACATCGTTGAGTTAGCTCCGCGAGGCTTGTGGTTCACGCACGTTTAGGCTGTGCCGGTACGAATCGACGCTCAAAGTTTCATCACCGCACAGCCCGGTGTATAGCTCCGATTTGGTCCAATTGATGATCGGGCCGTTCCGTTCCACAGGAGCTAGAGGGTCGCTTTGCAACACGACGTTATCAAAGACACGAGCCTTGCCGAGGCGGACGAGGAGCTGCTCGTCGAGCAGCAGGGCTCGCTGGCGATCATCACGCTCAACCGTCCGCGGGCGCTCAACGCCCTCAACGCCGCGATGCGCCGCAAGCTGGCGGAGGCCTACCCCCGCTTTGCGCGCGATGCGCAGATCTATGCCGTCGTCATCCAGTCGGCCTCTGACAAGGTCTTCTCGGCGGGCGGCGACGTGCGTGAGCTGGTGCGCTGGGGGCGCGACGACCCGGCCGCGGCGCGCCGCGCCTTCGCCGAGGAGTACGCGCTCGACTGGCTGCAGGAGTGCTTTTCCAAGCCGACGATCTCGCTGATCGATGGGGCGGTGATGGGCTCAGGGGTCGGCATCACGCTCTACAACACCCATCGCGTCGCGGGAGAGAGGTACAAGTTTGCCATGCCGGAGACCGCCATCGGACTCTTCCCCGACGTGGGGGCGGCGCATGTGCTGTCGCGGCTCCCCGATGGGATAGGCATGTACCTGGGGCTGACGGGGCGCGCGATCGGGCGGGCGGACGCTCTTGCGCTGAAGCTGCTCACCCATTGCATCCCCGCCGAGCGCTACGAGGAGATCAAGGCGGCGCTCGTCGATACCTGGCCCGTCGATCCGCTGCTCGATGAGCGGCACGTCGACCCGGGCCCGCGCGCGCTCGCGCCTTACGCGGGACACATCGCGCACTGCTTCTCGGCGCCGAGTGTGGAGGCGATCGTCGAGCGGCTGGGGCACGTCGCCGGGCCCGAGCGCGCATGGGCGCAAGGCGTCATTGCCGATCTCGAGGCGCGCTCGCCCCTGTCGCTCAAGGTGACGCACCGCCACATCCGCGAGGCCGCCGCCCGCGACCTGCGCCAGACGCTCGTCGTCGACTACCGGCTCGCGTGCCGCTTCCTCGAGGGCCACGATTTCTACGAAGGCGTGCGCGCAAGCCTGATCGACAAGGACGGCAAGCCGCGCTGGCAGCCGGCCCGATTGGAGGAGGTCACGCCGGCGATGGTGGAGGACTATTTCGCGCCGATGGGGCCCGGCGAGCTCGTGCTGCCGACGCGCCAGGAGATGCAGGCGGCGCGCGTGTAACGGCTGCCTGCAAGCGCTGAATTCTCAGTCGCCAGAAATTTACAATTGGATCGCACACTATGAATGGGCGCTACCGCCGGACACGAATTACTATTATTTTACTATGTGTATTTAGGTGACTTTTAGCTTTATGCCGTATCTGTTTGGGTAACCCGGAAAAAATCGGGACCGCGTCAAACAGGATGAGGCAGTTATGAGTGTTGCGCTCGACGTAACGCGCCATCGCGCGTCGGTTCAGGACGAAGGTTTCCCTTCCGAATACCTGCAAGCGCTGCGGCTGATCGAGAGGCTGCACCGGTTGCTGCTCGACGTCATCAAGGACGAGTTCGACCGCCTCGGCGGCGCCGACCTCAACAGTGTGCAGGCGCTGCTCCTCTACAATATCGGCGAAAGCGAGCTGACCGCCGGCGAACTGAAGACGCGCGGCTACTACCTCGGCTCGAACGTCTCCTACAACCTGAAGAAGCTCGTCGACATGGGCTATCTTCATTACAAGCGCTCGGAGACGGACCGCCGCAGCGTGCGCGTCAGCCTGACCGAAAAGGGCAAAGAGGCGTGCGACGTGGTGCAGAAGCTCTACCAGCGCCAGCTCGGCTCGGTTGAGACCGTCGGTGAGGTCACGGAGGAGGATTTCCGCGGCCTCAACAAGGCGCTCGTCCGGCTCGAGCGCTTCTGGTCGGACCAGATCCGCTACCGCCTCTAGACGCACGCGCACCATACCCATTGGGATGAGGCCGCGGGGTGACCCGCGGCCTCTTTTCGCGTGTGCGGTTGTGGCCCAATGGCACCAACTGTGCGCCCCGGGCCGCATGAATCTTGCCTTTTCAGGTGGGTCCAATATCTATTCAATTCGGGAGCTTGCGGCCGGGTTGCGAGCGGCGGGACAAAAGTTCGCGCAAAATCGGACGAATTGGGAGGAGCCGTCGTGAGCTCATCGTGGGAGGCCATGTCGTGGGAGACCGTTGCGGTTTCCATCCTCGGCAGCGCCATCGTCCTGATGGGCGCAACGTCGATCGGTTCCGCGCAGGATCTGCGATTTGGTCCGGTCGGTGCGGGCCCGGGGGACACCTCGGGCTACGACCGCAGCTTCATCCGCGAATGGCAGGCGAACCCACCCAAGGGCTACCCCACGCTGTCCAAAGCCAACCTGGTGCCGACCAAGGCCGCCATCACGCGCTACGAGGAGATCGTGAAGAGCGGGGGCTTCGTCGCGGTGCCCGAAGTCGAGATGGAGAACGGGCTGACGCATGCAGCCGTTGGACTGCTGCGTCAGCGTCTCACGGCATCGGGTGAGCTGCGCGAAGCCTCGAGCTACCCCACCTATTTCAGCACCGAGGTCGAGAAGGCGGTGAAGCGCTTCCAGGCCGCGAACGGCTTGGCGCCGACCGGCGTGGTCGATAAGCGCACCCTGGCGGCGCTGAATGTGCCGGCGGAGGTGCGCCTCAAGCAGCTCAAGGCCAACCTTGCGCGCCTGACGGGGCTCGTGAAGCTGGTCGGCAAGCGCCGCTACGTGCTGGTCAACATTCCCGCCGCCCAGATCGAGGCGGTCAGCAACAACACCGTCGTGTCGCGCCATTCCGGCGTCGTCGGCAAACCCGAACGGCCCACGCCGCTGCTACGCTCAACGATCGCCGAGCTCAACTTCAATCCGATGTGGACCCTGCCGCCGACGGTGATCAAGGAGGACCTGATCCCCAAGGGGCGGGAGATGCAGCGGGCCGGTCAAAACGTCCTGGTGAAGTACGGGATCGACGCCTACCAAGGCGGCAAGAAGATCAAACCAGAGTCGATCGACTGGAGCTCGTCGCAACCCTTCAATCTGTCCTACCGCCAGGCTCCGGGTAAGGACAATCCGCTGGGCTTCCTCAAGATCAATTTCGCGAATTCGTCCTCGGTCTACATGCACGACTCTCCCAAGGAGTCGATCTTCGGCCGCAACTTCCGCGCGGCGAGCTCGGGTTGCGTCCGCGTTCAGAACATCGCGGGGCTCGCAGCCTGGCTGCTCGAGGGCCAGCGCGGGTGGACCGAGGGCGTCATCGCGCGCATCAGGGAGAGCGGTCAGCGCAAGAATGTGCGGCTGAAACGGCCCGTGCGCCTGCTTTTCGCCTACATTACCGCGTGGGCCACCCCGGACGGAGTGATACAATTCCGGCCCGATATCTACCTGAAAGACGGGGTCGGCGAGATCGCTGCGGCATATTAGAGTTGCGGCGTGCTGCTTGATCGGTATCAAGGCCTGCCCGGCTGGCCCCGCTTTACTGGGCACAAGACGGGTGCTGGGGCGCGTCACTGTGCTTTGGTGGCGCGACAATAGATTACGTTGCTCGCAATCCCCCTGGCGGCGATGTTAAGGAAACCTTGGAATAAGACTAAGGAAAAAGACGCCGGGAGTGGAAGACGCCTGATGGATTATGCGCGCAAGCT